>CAZBCO010000257.1:0-4450 GCA_964490295.1 uncultured Planctomycetota bacterium | reverse complement strand
TGGTCGTCTTGACTCGCACCATCGGTTCACCGCGCAGCAGCCGCACCACCGAGATGATGGCCACCGGGCGGGTTTCGTCGAGCCGCGCGGTGCGGTCGGCGAGTAGCCCACATCGGCGCAGCCGCCGAATTCGCGGCCCACCTTCTCGCCGAACATCAGGTTACGCACCACCGATTCGCCCGCGATCTGATTCATCTCCGGCAGGGTGTACCACGGCCCGATGATCAGCCGTCCGGCCTCGACCAGCCGGCGGATGCGGTCTTTGTTCTCCGGGCGAATCTCGCAGTAGTCCTCCAGCAGGATGGTCTGCCCGTCGAGATGAAAATACTTGTAGTCCGGCTGCGACTCCATCAGGTCGAGCAGGCCGTCCATCATCTCCACCAGCATCGCCCGCGTCTTCTGAAAGGGGAAGCGCCATTCGCGGTCCCAGTGGGTCAATGAAATGACGTGTAGATCGTGCTTCAGCTTCATTCCGGCTCCTTTGACAAGATGCTTCCTACCAATGACTTACGTAACTGTGTCCTGCCCCTCGATGAGGGCCAGGACTTGATCGAACGAATCACAGTAACCTTGCAGCAGACACCGGGTGCCGCTGCCTTCGATGTTGCCGCCGCTCATGCCGATGGCGGCGAATCCGGCCAGGCGGATCGATACCACGCCCGCGCCGCTGTCCTCCAGGCCGAGGACGTGATGCCGCTCTTCAAAGGGGATGCCCAGGCCGACGCGCGCCGCCTCGGCATAAAGCCAGGGGTGCGGCTTGGCCTCCAGCTCGCCCAGCGTGCCCGGTTCTCCGGGCCGAATGGCGTGGCCCGCGGTGACGATCGCATCGTAGAACTCGCGCGGGTCGCCCATCTCCAGCGTCCGGAATGCGGCCAGAATCTCCGGCCAGGCCTTTTCGTACAGCCCCGACGAGACGACGCCGATGCGGATGTCCCGCGCCTTGAGCGCGAGCAGGAATTCGCGCAGGCCGGGGCTGGGCGTGAACGCATCGTCGCGGCCGTGGCCGGCCTCGATGGCCTTCATCTCGCGGTGGGTAATCTCGAAATAATGCCGCCGCGCCTCCTCGACCGTCTGGCTGGGGCAGTATTGGGCGATGCAGTATTGCAGGTGCTCCGAGACGCTGTGCCCGGAGACGAACGGGGTGTCGGCCTCGGCCAGCCGGAACGCCGGGTCGCCCAGCAGCCGCGCGGTGGTCTGTTCGATGACCCAGATCCAGAAATGCTCGCTGTGGACGCTGGTGCCGTCCAAGTCCATCAGCACCGCCCGAATCGGGCGTTCAATCCGCGCCGGATGGAACGGGTAAACCGCGGGATAGCCCATCTGGGAACGCACATACGCCTCGGTGCGGTCGTCATAAACGATGAAATCCACCTTGCCGTCGGCGGTCGCCAGAATGCGTCGCACGCCGTGCTGGTTGACGCGATAGACCCCGCCGCCACCCTCGGCACGTTCCACCAGACCCGTCACATCGCTCGGAAGACTGTCCATAGTGCCCTTTCTTTCAGACAGATATCACGGGGAGAAGGTAACACAAATTGACGGCTTCTTCAAGATCGCCCGGGGCCTTTAACCCGGCCGCGAGACAGCAAAGGTTTCCTCGGATATGAACTCTGCATTGTGTTCGCCGGAGCTTTTCCCTAAAATAAGGCGGGCGGAACGGCATCCGCCCCGTGAATGGACACGACCCGACGCGGAGGAAGAGGCGCATACCGACCTCGATGACGTCCCTCAGTACAACGGATCTGGATGCATTGGCGAGCGAGATCGGCGGTGACGTGCTCACCGATGACCTGGCCCGCGCGATGTACAGCTCGGCGGCCGGCATCTATCAAATCCTGCCCGTCGGGGTGGTGCGCCCCCGGCACCGCGACGATATCATTCAGACGCTGCGCTGGTGCCGGGAGCACGACCTTCCGGTGACGCTGCGCGGCGGCGGGACAAGCCCGGTGGATTCCTGCCTGGGCCGGGGGATGATCATCGACACCACCGCCTATCTCGGCCCCGTGTCCGAGATCGATGTGCATGACGACACGGTGACGGCCCCCGCCGGAGCCTCCTACGCGGCGATTAACGAACGGCTGGCCGAGTTTGGCCGCATCCTTCCGCCCCATCCGTTGAACGGCCGCGCCGGTACGCTCGGCGGGCTGATCGCTACCAATGCCGCCGGGATTCATTCCGCGCGCTACGGCTCGATCATCGACTATGTGGAATCGCTGGAGGTCATCCTGGCCGACGGCTCCGTGCTCCAGACCCGCCCGCTTGACGTGCGGCAGACGGCTTTCAAGGACCTGATCGCCTCAAGCGGGGCCGACGCACGCCTCCATCGCGAGCTCTATGAGCTGCTCCGCGAGCAACGGGCCACGGTCAAATCCAAGAGCCTGGGCCGCTCGACCAACGCCAGCGGCTACCGGCTGGATGCCACGCTGAACCGCGGGATTATCGACCTCGGCAAGCTGATGGCCGGCTCGGAAGGCACGCTGGGCATTATCACCCGTGCCCGGATGCACACCGTCGAGGCCGCCCCGGTCAACGGCATGTTGGTGCTCTACTTCGAGAGCCTGCAGCTCGCCGCCGACAGCGTGCGCGTCATTCTCGATGCCTCGCCGTGCTCCGTGGAGCTGATCGACGCCCGGGCGCTCGACCTGGTGCGCTCCCACCGTCCGGACCTCGGCCACTTATGCCGGGACAGCGTTCAGTCGGTCATGATCGTCGAGTTCGACGGTGCGGACAACGACGAGATTATTCCCAAGCTGCTGGAGACCCAGCGGACCATCGCCGAGGACGGCGGCACCGCGGTCGAATCGGTCGTCGCCACCGCCGAGCCGGACATCGAGGAAATCGGTGACCTGCGCGAGGCGGCGTTGAACGCCCTGCACAATCTGGACAGCCGACGCCGGGTGACGCCGTTCATCGAGGATATCGCGGTCGAACCGGACATGGTCTCCAGTTGTATCCACGGGTTGACCGAGATCGCCGCGCGGCATGGCGTCGAGCTGGCGGTCAACGGCCACGTCGGGCACGGCGGCATCTGTGCGCGGCCGCTTCTGGACCTCAAGAGCGCGGACGATGTCCGCAAGACGCGCGAGATCGCCGAGGAAGCCTTCGCGATGGTCGTCGAGATGGGCGGCACCATCTCCGCCGGACACGGCGACGGCCTGGCCCGCACCGAGTTCTTGCGGCTTCAATACGGTTCACTCTGCGACCTGTTCGCCCAGGTCAAGGGCTGCTTCGACCCCGAGGGCCTGCTCAACCCCGGCATCAAGGTGGGGGCGGAGCGCGGCACCATTGTCGCCAACCTCCGCTTCGGCGAGGACTACACCCGCCGTGCCATCGAGCCGAAATTGCTCTATTCCCACGAGCCGCGCGGCGACCTGATCGAACGCTGCCACGGTTGCGGAGCGTGCCGCACGCTCACCGAGGTCGTCGCCATGTGCCCGGTCTACAAGGCCCTGCAGACCGAGGAATCCTCGCCGCGGGCCAAGGCCAACATCCTGCGCCACCTGCTCTCGAACCGGGGCACGCTGCCGCCGGAAGACGAGGTCGTGGACCAGATGACGCGGCTCACCGACCTGTGCCTGGGGTGCAAGATGTGCTCGGTCGAGTGCCCCTCGGCCATCGACGTCGGCAAATTGATGGTCGAGTTACGCGCCCGCCGTGCCGAGAAGGGCGGCCTGGCCCGCGACGAAAAAGTCGCGCGGTTATGGGACCGCATCCTGCCCATTCTTGCCACGTTCCAGGGGTTCGGCAACCTCATCACCCAGAGCCATTTTACGCGCTACCTGGGCGAGCGGCTGTTCGGTATCGCCGCGAAGCGTGAATTGCCCCGCTTCCGCGTGCTCGAGCTCTCCGGCCGCCACAAGCCCACCCTGACCAAGGTGCGCGACCGTGTGGTGTTCTTCACCGGCACCTATGCCGATTGCCACAGTCCCGAAATCCAGCAATGCACGCTCGACGTCCTGCTGCGCAACAGCACCGAGGTCGAGGTGATGAGCGGGGTGGAGTCCGGCGAGACCCGGTTGCGCTACGGCGACGTCGCCGGGGCACGGAAGCTCATCGAGAAGAACCTCCGCAAGCTGGCCCCGCTGGTCGAACAGGGTTTTCGTGTCGTCTGCACCGAGCCGCAGACCACGCTCTTCTTCCGGCGCGGCATGCTGGATTGTGTGGACACGCCCGACGCTCGTGCGGTGGCCGCCGCGTCGTTCGACCTGATGCAGTTTCTCGTCAGCCTGCACCGTGCCGGGCGGCTGGACACCCGGTTCCGCGCCGTCCCGGTGCCGTTCGCCTATCACGCCCCGTGCCATCTGCGGGCGCTTCAGATCGGCCGCCCCTCCATCGAGCTGCTCCGCCTGGTGCCCAGCCTGCCCATCGCCGAGCTGTCCGGCGGGTGCTGTGGCATGGCCGGCACCTATGGGCTGCGGGCCAAGAACTACGACCTCTCGATGCGCATCGG
>CAZBCO010000256.1:0-3480 GCA_964490295.1 uncultured Planctomycetota bacterium | reverse complement strand
CACGGAACGGACTGGCAGTCTCAGCCGCACGGTGGCGCTTATGCTTTCGCGGGTTTGGCCCCCCAGGGCTATCTGGCTGCGGCGGGCGACCGGCTGGTGGTTTCCGGCGGGCGGGCTTCGCCGGGGCTGTTTGACCGCCGCGATGGGACGCTGATCCACTGCCGGGTGGAAGGCAAAGATATTGGCGGCTACCGAGTACGGATTGAGGGCGAGCGTTACATCAACCACTGGCGAAGCTATCTCTTGAGCGACGGGAGCAATGCCCCGGTCGGTCGGCCCGTTGACGATAAAGAGGCCCCCGGTGGGGCCTCCGGGATTGACGACGGCAAGGCCCGGAAGGCGTTGCGCGAACGAACCGAGGCGGTGCGCGAGCATCTGGACGGTCCGGTGTTCGAGAGCCTGGTTGCCGACGGGCGCCTGCTGGTCTCTACGGTCTCCGGGCGGCTCTATTGCTTCGGGGCCGAGCGGTCGGACGAGCCGAGGAAATTCTCGCATGCCCCGAAGACGCCGACGCCGGCGGATACCCCAGCCGGGAGACAGGCCGCTGCGATCCTGAAGCAGACAGGGGTTTCCGACGGATATGCTCTGGTGCTGGGGGCCGGGGACGGCGAGCTGCTGGAGCAGTTGGCCGTGCGCTCCAAGCTGCATCTCGTGGTGCTGGAACCCGAAGGCGAGCGTGTGGATGCCGTCCGTCGCCGCCTCGACCGCGCGGGGCTGTATGGCTCGCGTGTCGCGGTGCTGCCCGGGGCGTTCGGCTCGACGCATTACCCGCCGTACATCTCCTCGCTGATTGTGGTCACGAAGTCGGCCGCGGACGCGGTGGTTGCGGAGAAGAAGACGCTCACGCAGTTGGTTGAACTGCTGCGCCCCTATGGCGGGCGAGCCTGGTTCGAGGTTGCCGCGGATGCTCCCGGGCGTGCAGTCCTGACAGGCTTACGACCGGAAGCCGCCCCTCGGACTCCCCGACTCTTTATACGGGGCGCGCGGGTCGTTCCGGGGGCCGACCATGTGCTGCTGGTGCGCGAAGGGCCGCTGCCGGGTTCGGGCCAATGGACCCATCAGTACGCCAATTCGGCTCAGACGGTGCTCTCGCCGGACGAACGTGTGCGGCCGCCCTTCGGCCCGATCTGGTACGGAGGCCCGACGAATGAACATGTCCTGCCGCGGCATGCCGCCGGCCCGCGTCCGCAGGTTGCCGGGGGGCGCCTGATCATTCTGGGCGTCGAGACGATCAGCGCCCGCTGTGTGTTTACCGGGCGCGAGCTTTGGGTGCGCAAGATTCCCGGTATTGGCCATCCGTTTACTAATTTGAAATTGGAAGAGCGATGGCGAGACGGCCGTTCGGTTTACATGACGAACCAGCCCGGAGCCGCGTACATCGGCAGCCCCTACGTCACCTTGCCGGACGCCATTTATGTTCGCTTTCGCCACCGGGTGATCCGCCTGAACCCGGCGACCGGCGAGGGGGTGGGGGATTGGCCGCTGCCCGGTAACCCGCCCAAGGCCGAGGAGCCGGACTGGGGCCACATCAGCGTTTCGGGTGATTACGTGATAACCACCACCTATCCGCATATTTTCAGGGGCGGGCAGCTCGGTAAGGCCGGCGACGACAGCTGGGACGGAATCTCCAGCGAGCAATTGGTGGTGCTGAACCGCCACACGGGCAAGGTGGCATGGACCCGTAAAGCCAAGACCGGCTTTCGGCACAATGCCATTGTCTCCTCCGGCGGGCGACTGTTTGTGAGCGATCTGCTCTCCGAAATGGCCCTGCAGATGGCAAGGTTTGGCGACGAGGATGCCTCGAAAGGGTCGCGACTTTATGCCTTGGACCTTCGCACCGGGCGGGAAATCTGGAGCGCCGAAAAGGACGTTTTCGGAACCTTCCTCAGTTACAGCTCGAAACACGATATTCTGGTGGAAAGCGGGTCGAGAGAGAGCCGCCGCCCGCTGGCGGACGAGCCGACGACGCTGCTCGCGCGACGAGGCCGCGACGGCAAGATACTTTGGAAGCGTAACGCCCGCTATGACGGGCCGATTATTCTGCGAGGCGACACCATCGTGCCGGGGCGGCCGGGGGCGGCCATCGCGTTGCTCACCGGAAAGCACATGCCGTCACGGCACCCGATTACCGGTAAGGCGACGCCTTGGTCCTACTGGCGGAGCTACGGTTGCAGCACGGCGACCGCCAACACCCACCTGATGTTTTTCCGGTCAGGCGCCGCAGGCTTCACCGCGTTGGACAATGCCAGCGGCACCGGGTCGCTTGGCGGTTTCAAATCGGGATGCACCGCCAACCTGATCCCCGCGGACGGGCTGCTGAACGCCCCGGACTACACCCGCACCTGCACCTGCTCCTATCAGAACCAGACCTCGCTTGGACTTATCCACATGCCGGAACTGGAGTTATGGGTGGCCAGTGAAACGCTGGCCGAGTTGAATACGGACGGCATCCGACGGCTCGGCATCAACCTCGGTGCCCCCGGTAATCGTCTGGCCGAGGAGGGGACGCTCTGGATACACGTCCCCACCGTGGCGCCCTCCAAGCCGGAACTCAGTTTACAGATAAAGGATGGTGCGGGCAGGCTTCCGCGTATGTTCCGGCAACATGCTTTGACGATGGTCGCCGAGCAAGGGCTGAACTGGGTGGCCGCATCCGGGGCCATCGGGCTTCGGGAAATGGTCCTCGGCGGAGTTCGCGGCGGCGAGGCGAAGTTCACGGTGACACTGCACTTTGGCGAGCCGGAGAATCTCGCCGTCGGGAAGCGTCGTTTTGATATCCGGATCAACGGTCGGCAGGTGGCTTCGGGCTTCGACATCGTCCAAGCCGCGGGTGGGCCGGGCCGGGCCGTGATCAAGCGGTTTGAGAACATCAAACTCGGTGCCGAATTACGCATCGTCTTGACGCCGAGCCGGGGTAGTGAACATCCGCCGATCCTTAGCGGTGTCGAAATTCTACGGAAGGAATAGGCTGGGGTTGGAGTGACGGGATGAAAGCCGCGGTGGCGTTTCTCATTCTAGTCGCCGTGATTTTCGCACCGGGCTGTGATGACCGGTCGGCGGAAGTCCCTCGCGGGGAGCCGGCGACCGGGGCGGACGAACAGCCCATAAACCCACAGGATACAGTGCCCAACGACGGCCCGCGTGTGATGAGTCCACCGAGCTTGCCGACTCCTCTGAGCCTGCCGACTTCACCCGATCCAGCCCGTCCGGGCGTCAATCTCGAATCGTTGGAACAATTGCTCCGTGTACTCGCCGACGAATTGGCCGAGGCCCGTGCGGCCAAGCCGCCGCGTGAGGACTTGGTGAGGCGTACCGAGTCGCTTCTGCGCGAGGTTCAGATGGAGCTTAGAGACCTCCTGATGCACGATCTGTTCCCCGCCCTGCGCGAGCTGGAGGCCGAACGCGACCGGCAAGCCGGGACGATGGACGAGGGCGACCCGGCCTGGCGCACATTGCTCGCCCGCATTCAAACCATGCGTT
>CAZBCO010000255.1:0-2994 GCA_964490295.1 uncultured Planctomycetota bacterium | reverse complement strand
CCGGCCAGGTGATTGGAGCGGTTTCCGACGAGGCCGCCTCGCTCACCGGATTGCGGGCCGGGACGCCCCTGGTGGCGGGCGGGGGAGACCAGCAGTGCGCGGGGCTGGGCGCGGGGGCCTTGGGCCCCGGTATGCTCGAAATCACCCTCGGCACCGCCGCCGTGCCGCTCTGCTGCTGTGACCGGCCCGTGTGGGACACCGCCAGACGCATCACCTGCTGCGCCCATGTGGTTCCCGGCCAATGGGTTCTGGAGGGGCTTCAGCCCTCCGCCGGGGCGTGCCTGACCTGGCTGTGGAACCTCGTCGGCGGGGATTACGAGACCTTTGTCCGCGAGGTGCTCCACCCGGTTGGCACCGTCGCCCCCGGTTCGGACGGCCTGCTCTTCTTCCCGTATCTCTCCGGTTCGGGAGCACCGCACTGGGACGCATCGGCCCGCGGGGCCTTTATCGGCCTGACGCTCTCGCATCAACGCCCCCATATCGCCAGGGCGATTCTCGAAGGCATCACCTTCGAAACCCGCGAGATCGTCGATGTCTTCACCGCCCTCGGTGTCCCGATTCACGAGGTTCGCCTGACCGGCGGGTACACCTCGCTGGATGCCTGGAACCAGATACAGGCGGACTTATTGAACCGCCCGGTGTATACCCTGTGCGAGCCGGAGGCGACGCTGCTGGGCGCGGCCATGCTCGCGGCCTGTGGGGCGGGTGCGTTCCCGTCGCTCCACGAGGCCGCCCGACAGATGGTCCATAGCGACCGGACCTATGCACCTGACCCGGAAGGGGTTCAGGTCTATCAGGACCTCGGAGAGCAGTACCGGCAAGCCGCCGAGAGCGGATGGGCCGCGGGCCTGTTTCACCCACACGACCGTAAGGAGTGAGCCTTGGACGGACTTTATCGGCGCCTGCTCGATTTCACCCACGACGGCGTCTATCGCTATACCTTCGACGAAGGTGCGGTGTTGATGGCCAATCAGGGCCTGATAGATATTCTGGAGCTCTCCTGCTCGCCGGAGGAGGTGGTGGGGCGTCGGCTGCGCGACCTGTTGATCTACACCGAAAAGCAGGGCGTGGTTCGCAAGGCGCTCGAAGAGGCCGGCGAAATCCACGACTTTGAATACCATTTCAAAACGCTGGAAGGCAAGGATAAGTGGGTTCTGCACGATTCCTTCATTGTAAAAGATCCCGAAACCGGCCGGCGGATTGTCGAGGCCATCGTCAAGGACATCACCTACCGCAAACAGGCAGAGCAGGCTCTGGCGGCCGAGAAAGACCGCTTGGAGGTGACGCTGCGCTCTATCGGCGATGGGGTGATCGCCACGGATACCGACGGCCGGGTCACCGACATCAACGAGGTCGCTGAGGCGTTGACCGGCTGGGCCGAGGAGGAGGCCCTGGGGCGACCGCTGACCGAGGTCTTCCAAATTATCAATCAGGATACGCGCGAGCGATGCGTCAATCCTGTGGATTTGGTGCTGGAGCAGGGCAAGGTGGTTGGGCTGGCCAACCACACCGTGTTGCTGTCTCGCGACGGGGCCGAGTACGTCATCGCCGACAGCGGGGCGCCCATTCATGATCTTGCAGGCAAGATTATCGGTGTGGTGCTGGTGTTCCGCGATGTCACCGAGAAGCATCGCCTGGAAGAGCAGGTGCTCCGGTCGGAGAAGCTGGCGGCCATCGGCCAGTTGGCGGGCGGCGTCAGCCACGATTTACGGAACCCCTTATCGGCTATCGCCAACGGGGCCTATTTTCTCAAAATGGCCATCGACGGCGACGACCCCGCCGTCCGCGAAACGGTGGATATCATTCAAAACGAGGTGAACCGGGCCGAGCAGATTATCAGCGGCCTGCTCAATTTTGCCCGTCCCAAGCCTGCCGAGCGGCATCTCACCGATCTGGGCGAGGTGGTCAGTGAGGTGCTCGCCCGAATCCATCCTCCCGATGGCGTGGACGTCACGGTGCGGTTCGATCCCGCCATGCCGACGATACAGGCCGATCCCGGCCAACTCGACCAGGTCTTCTTCAATCTCATCACCAATGCATTGCAGGCGATGCCCGACGGCGGGCAGCTCACCATCGAGGGCGAAGCCCGCGACGGCGGCGTCGCCGTGGTCGTGATCGACACCGGCGGCGGCATCCCGCCGGAGCGATGCAAGCAGGTGTTTGAACCGCTGTACACCACCAAGCGCAACGGTATCGGGTTCGGACTGGCCGTCACCCGTCAACTGGTCGAAAATCATCAGGGCCGTATTGAGGTCCAAAGCGAAGTGGGGAAGGGCAGCCGCTTTACGGTGTTCCTTCCCCTCGGAGTCGCCGGAGAATGACGTGTGGTCATACCGGCATCTTGCCCGTGGTTCAAGAGGTGAATGCGTCATGAGCATTCGACTTCGACTGATTGCCGGATTTGTCGCTGTGGTGGTCCTGCTCGGCGCGTTGGGCTATCTGAGTGTGCTTCGCAGTGAAAAGGCTCTGCGGGATGCTATCGGACACAGCTCTGCACGGCTGGCCCAGGAATTGCTGGACGAGATCGACCGCTACCTGCAAGGGCGCATCGAGGATTTCCAGGCGCGCTGCGCCGACTCGGTATTGCTGGCGGAGAGTCTCCGCGAATCGAACCAACGGTTCGGCACGATGGCGGATCGAGACGACCATATCCGAAAAGTGGACCAGGCTTGGATCGCCGCCCCGAAGGGTACCTTGACGCCGCCGATGCAGGCCATTCTTGACCATCCACTGTCCCGGCAGTTCCGGACGCGGATTCAGTTCTATCAGAGCCGGCACGCTCACCGACTCCTCGGGGAGTTGTTTGCCACCAATCGGTACGGGGCCAATGTGGCGATGTCCGGCGTGACCACCGATTATCGCCAGGACGATGAGGAATGGTGGCAGCTTGCGGCCCGCGACGGTGTGTATGTGCAGGACGTGCGTTACGACGAGAGCGCCGCCACGTATGCCGTCGAGATCGACCTGCGCGTCGATGACCCTCAGGGCGAGATG
>CAZBCO010000254.1:0-5901 GCA_964490295.1 uncultured Planctomycetota bacterium | reverse complement strand
AACGAGTCAGGCTGATTCCCTCCCCGGATTCCCGGGGCGTGTTAGGCGGACACTCCAAACCGTGTTTGGGGTGTTAGGAGGATCGGCCTAAACATTGTTCGAAAGGAGAAGATAGACATGAAGAAGGTCGGTATCGTCATCGTCGTATTGTCCATCGTATTGGGGGTTCTCTCGGTCCCACACAAGTTCACGCGTGCGTCAGCGTCCTCGGGGCCTGGCTCAAGCGTGAGTCTGAAGATCGAGAGCAGCGGATTTGGGGAACCCAATGTAAAGAAGGAGATCGCCGGCGACCCTGCGCAGGTTCGATACGAATACGAAGAGTACTGGGCGGTTTCTTATGTAGCCCTCGCGGTGTCTATTGCAGGTCTGATTCTGGGCACTCTGCTTGTCCGGGGTTCGCATCGGCGAGACCACAAGGAGAGTGTTTCAAACCAAGCACTCGAGGCGACGTCCTAAAGGCCGCGCCTCAGTGCAAGCGTTCGGCCTGTCCCTCGCCCTACCTCCAGCCTTCCACTTCTTATTCGCGTTTCAATCCCGTGTAAAAATGGTGTGGATGAATGAAGTCGGGTGCCCTGGTTGACGCAGGGAGGTGGTTCAGGCTGATCCAGCAAGCCCTTGACGGCGAATTGCCTCTGACGCTATCGCGGCAAGACCGTCTGGGTGCGGATCAGGCAGGAATAGAGCGGCGCGGCTGCTCAGCGGACCTTGGACCCCGGAGCGAGCGGCTTTTCGGGCGAGAGCACGGCGACCACGTCGCCTGTCTGCCCGGCCAGCAGCATCCCCTGGCTCTCGACGCCGCGCAGCGTCGCCGGTTCGAGGTTGGCGACCACCACGATCTGCCGCCCGGCCAACGCCTCCGGTTCGTAGTAGGGCTTCAGCCCGGCGACTAACTGCCGTTCGGTCTCCTCGCCCAGATCGACCTTCAGCACGTAGAGCTTGTCGGCGTTGGGATGGGGTTCCACCGAGGTGACCGTTCCGACCACCAGGTCCAGCTTCTGAAAGTCCGCGTAAGCGATTGTCTCGGCCATCGTCTTCCTCTCACCTATATGGGCTGTTCCGAGGTCTGCACCATCTCGATGTTGGCGTTGGGGCAGCGCCAGAGGCACATCCCGCAGGCCACGCACTTGTCCTCGTCCATCGTGATGCGGGCGTTGTCGTCGAGCGAGTAGCAGAAGGCCATGCACAACTGCTCGCAAATCTGGCAGCCGGCGCCGCAGCCGCACCCGTAGCATCGTTCCGCTTCGGCCACGGCCTGTTCGAGGGTCATCGGGTCGCGGTACTGGCCCCAGTCCTGCCGCCGGTCAGCGGCGGCTCGGAGCTGCACCGGCATCCGCCATCGGCGCGGGTCTTCGCCCTCGCGGGCCAGCACGTCGTCGACCTGCACCTCGGTGAAGGCCGGCTCCGGCTGGAGGAAGGCGTCGTCGCCCGCCAGGGCCTGGTCGATGGCCACCGCGGCTCGCTTCGCGTCGGCGACGGCGGCGATAACGTCCATCCGCCCGCCGCAGCAATCGCCGCCCGCATAGACGCCGTCGAGGTTGGTGCGGCCCGTGGCCCGGTCGATGGTGATGAACCCGCGCTCGGTCGTCAAGTCGCCGAACGCTCCGGTATGCACCTTCTGGCTCACGGCGAAGACCACGTGGTCCAGCGCCAGCGTGAACTCGGTGCCCTCGACCATCTCCGGGCGGCGGCGGCCGGAGGCGTCCTGCTCGCCGAGCACCTGGTTGACCATCCGCAGGCCGGTCACCCGGCCGTCCTGGGTCAAGACCTCTTTGGGCGAGACGAGGTACATCACCTTGACGCCCTCTTCCTCGGCCTCGTCCACCTCTTCGGGCGTGGCGGGCATCTCGTCCTTGGTGCGGCGGTAGAGGATATAGACCTCTTCGGCTCCGAGGCGCACCGCGGTGCGAGCCGCGTCCACCGCGGTGAACCCGCCGCCGATAATGCCCACGCTCTTGCCCACGAACCGGTTGGTGTCCACGGCCACGTCCTTGAGCATGTCAATGGCGGCGAAGCAGCCCTCGGCGTCCTCGCCGGGGATGCCCGGCTTGCCGCCGACCCAGGCGCCCACGCCCAGGAACAACGCATCGTAGCCCTCGGCCTTCAGCGACTCGGCGGTCACGTCCTTGCCGAACTCCACGCCGGTCTTCATCTCCACGCCCAGGGATTGAATCATCGCGATGTCGGCGTCAAGCTCTTCCTTGCCCATCCGGAACATGGGGATGAAGGCCCGCAGCGCGCCGCCCAGCTCGGCCTCCCGCTCGAACACCGTCACGCCGTAGCCCGCGCGGGCCAGGTCGTAGGCCGCCGCCAGACCGGCCGGGCCGGAGCCGATGACCGCGACCTTTTGTCCGCGAGCCGCGCGCCGGTCGATGATCGGCTTCCAGCCCTGCTCCTTGGCGTAGTTCAGCACGAAATCCTTGATGTCCCGGATGCGCAGCGCCTCGTCCTTCGACGCGCGGGTGCAGGCCTCCTCGCAGGGGTGGTCGCAGATTTTGCCGCAGATCGACTGGAGCGGGTTCTTCGAGCAGATCAGCTTGTAGGCCGTCTCGAAATCCTCGTTGGCCACCGCGCGGACATAGCCCTGGGCGGGGACGTGAGCCGGGCAGTTATAGACGCAGGGGGCCGAGAGGCCCGGATCCTTCAGTTGGGCGTGGCCCTCGAAGAGGGTCAATTCCGGGGCGGACTTGATCTCCTGCACCACGATATCGCGCATCGCGCGGAAGTTCGCGTAGCCGTGGTCCTTCATGTACTGCTTGACGTGGTGGATGAACTCCGGCATGAAGCCGAAGCCCTTGGTCAGCGTGGCGGTGCAGATGCCCACCAGGTCGGCCCCGCACATCGCCATCTCGACCGCGTGCTGCCATTCGCTCACGCCGCCGCAGGCGAAGACATACGGCTCCGGCCCGACCATCCGGCGAATCTCATAGCAGTCGCGCTTGGCCAGCGGCAGCACCCATTCGCCCGACATGCAGGACAGCCCGATCTCCTTCTGGAGCAGGTTGGTCGAGGCGGCCGGGTCGTCGAGGTTCAGCGGCACCACCGCCAGGCGGTTCGCGTTGGAGCCGACACAGTCGGCGCCCGCCTCGAACGCGGCCTTGGCCACGTAGCGGAGCTGGCTGCCCTCCGGGCAGAGCTTGAGGAACACCGGCACGTTGGAGTGCTGCTTGACCTCCTTGACGATGGCCGAGGCGGCCACCGCGTTGCAGCCCAGCGAGGCCCCGGTCTTCGGCCCGCTCTGGGCCGCGCCGCTCATCTCCACGTTGAACGACATGTTCGGGCAGCCCATGTTCAGCTCGTTGATGTGGACGCCCGCGTCCTCGCACTGCTTCGCCACCTTGATCCAGCCCTCGACGTCCTCACCGGTGTAGGTGATGTTCGAGAAGAGGATCAGGTTGGGGCATTCCTTGCGTCCGCGTTCGATCAGCCGGAGCAGGTCGTCGATCTCCAGCCGCTTCTCGGCGGTGAAGGCCAGGTAGCCCTGGTCGTCGTAATAGCCGTAGCGCGGGCGGCGGTTGATGTAGGGGGTGGGCACCAGCGTCAGCTTGAGGCTGGCCGCGCCCCAGCCGTTCTCCTCGGCAGCGCGGAGCTGCTCGATGGTGCTGGTCGTCGGCCCGGAGGCCACGATGAACGGGTTGCGGAACCGCACGCCGGCGATTTCCACGGGAATCTCAAAGTCGGTGAACTTCCGGGGATTCTTTCGAGCCACGTGACCCACATCAACACTCCTTGTTGCAGCACAGGGGGACCCAAGCGTTACCAAGTCGGCAGTCTAGCGCGAACCCCCGCCTAAATCAACCGCCGGACGCCGAAATCCAAAGGATTGGGGGCACGGGAGTGCGGGAGCGCGGGGGCGTGGGAGCGCGGGGGCATGGGAGTCATGGGAGCCATGGGATCGCCTCTTACTCCTGCTCGTGCTCCCATGACTCCCATGGACTCCCATGACTCCCATGCTCCCAAGGCGGCTGATGGCTGACAGCTTCTTCGAGCAGGAGGATATCGCCGGAGGATTGCTTGGCAGCGGGGCGGGGGTGCGGTAGAATGGCGGCGGCTTGAAGAGGATCGCTTGTGAATACGACCGACCGGCGTATCGGCATCACCACCACCATCCCGGTGGAGATTCTCTATGCCGCGGGGCTGACGCCGGTGGACCTGAACAACCGGTTCATCGCCGCGCCGAACCCGGCGGCGATGATCGAGGCCGCGGAGCACGCGGGCTTCCCGCGCAATGTCTGCTCCTGGATCAAGGGCATCTACTCCGCGACGCTCGACGCGAAGCTGACCCGCCTCATCGCCGTGGCCCAGGGCGATTGCAGCAACACCCACGCGCTCGCCGAAATCCTGGAGACCGAGGGCGTCGAGGTCATCGACTTCTCGTTCCCCTATCGCGGCGAGGTGGCGATGCTCCAAGTGGAATTGACCAAGCTCTGCCGCCGCCTGGGCACCACGCTCGACGCGGCGGAGGAGCAGAAGCTCCGGCTCGACGCGGTGCGCCGCACGGTCCACGCCATCGACCACGCCACCTGGGACGCGGGGGTGGTCTCCGGCGAGGAGAACCACCGCTGGCAGATCGGGTGCAGCGATTTCGGCGGCGACCCGGAGCGCTACGCGGCGGAGGCGGCCGCGTTCCTCGACGCCGCCCGACGGCGCACACCCCAGGCCGGCCGCGTCCGTCTGGGGGTGCTGGGCATCCCGCCGATCTGCTCGGACCTGCACGCCACGCTCGAAGCCTTCGGCGGGCGGGTGGTCTTCAACGAGATGCAGCGGCAGTTCAGCATGCCCTACGCCACCGCGAACCTGACCGAGCAGTATCGCCGCTACACCTATCCCTACGCCGTCTTCCAGCGGCTGGACGACATCGTCGCCGAGGTGCGCGCTCGCCGCATCGACGCGGTGGTGCATTACGTCCAGAGCTTCTGCTTCCGGGGCATCCAGGACCGCCTGGTGCGCCGGGGCCTGGAGGTGCCGATACTGACCTTGGAGAGCGACCGGCCCGGCCCGCTCGACGCGCGAAGCCTCACGCGAATTGAGGCCTTCATGGAAATGCTCGGCCCCTGACCATGCTTGACCTGTGCGAATATATCGGCGTGTTGCATGTCCACACCGCCTACTCCGACAGCGCCGGGCGGATGCCCTATGTGGTGCAGTGTGCGCAGCAGGCGGGGCTGGACTACGTGGTCGTGTCGGACCACGATTCGCTGCGGGCGCGGAGCGAGGGCTGGGAAGGCCGACACCAGGGCGTCCTGCTGATCATCGGCGTCGAGGTCTCCTCCACGCGGGGCCATACCCTGGCGCTGAACATCGACGCCTGCCCCCGCTGGCGGCACGTCCACCCCAACCGCTATCTTCCGGAATTGGCCGCCGCCGGCGCGACGGCGTTCATCGCCCACCCCGACCGGCAGCACCGGGGCAACTTCCGCCACGCGGCCCAGGACTGGCCGAACCTGCGCACCGACGCTTACGCGGGCGTCGAAATCTGGTCCTACATGCACGACTGGGTCGAGTGGGCCTATCCCTGGCACATGATCGCCGGGCTGCGTGACCCGGACCGGGCCATCGCCGGGCCGCACGCCGAGGTGCTGAGCCATTGGGACACCGTGGCCCAACGCCGCCACTGCGCGGGCATCGGGGCGCTCGACGCTCACGAGCTGCGCCTGCCCATCCCCAAGTTCCCCTGGGCACTGCTCAAGATGCTGCCGATGGAGTACCAGTTCAGGACGGTGCGGACGCATGTGCTGATGTCGGAGCAGACCGGGCGGAACGCGGAGGACGTCGCGGCCCTGACCGCGGCCCTGGCTGCCGGGCGGTGCTTCGCGGCGTATGACCTGATCGGCGACACGACCGGCTCGCGGTTCTCTGCCGCGAGAGACGGGGCGACGGTGGCGGCGATGGGCGACGAGATTC
>CAZBCO010000253.1:0-10300 GCA_964490295.1 uncultured Planctomycetota bacterium | reverse complement strand
GCCTATTCCTTCGTCCAGATTCGGGTGTTGAGGTCCAGTTCGTCGACCACGGCGATGGCGAATTGCAGGTCGTCCAGATACTCTTGCACCCTCTTGAAGTCGAGCAGGCTTCGGAAGAGGCGCGGCTCGAACATGTCCTTCCCGGTGGTGACGGCGAGGTTCACGTTGGAGCCGGTGAAGGACAGGCAGACGGTGTGTTTCCGGCGGTTGCTGAATTCGAGGATGCGTTGCATCATCGCCGGGGAGAGGATATAGCGGGCCTCGATCTGGTCGCTGCCGTAGACCACGAACGCCTTCTCAAAGTCCGGGTCTTCGAGGTTGACCAGCTTCTCTTTGCGGGTGAGGTTCATCTTCTGAAAAAACTTGCCCAGCCGCCCGAAGGTCCGTTCGGCCACGTCCGGCAGCACCACGGTGGTGCCCGCGAAATGTTTGTTGAAGTCGGCAATGACGAAGAGGCCCTTGAAGATGGTGTGCCACTGTGTGCGGGAGTTGCCCTTGCTGTCGGTGGTGGTGGTTTTGTATTCGGCGTGGATTTCAGAGAACTCGATGGCGGTGGCGCCGATCTTCCCGGCGACAAGGTCCTCGCCCTTATAGCGATCGATGCCTTGCAGAAAGATGCGGCTGGCCTTGAAGCGGTCTTGCCGAATGTAATCCTTGGGCGAATAGGTCAGGCTGGGGTCGACGAACCGCGCGATCTCGCCCACCACCTGCTGCTTGAAATCATCCACGAACTTCCGGGTGAGCAGCCACCAGCTCAAAAACAGGACGATGACGCCGAGAACCAAGCCGACCACAGGAACCACCCCGTCGGCGTCGGAGCCTGAAGCGGCGAGCGTCGCCCCAACGACCACCAGAATCACCACCGCCAGGATGATGAAGAAGCGCTTGAGGATGCTTCGGCGGCGGGCCTCCAGCCCCTCGATGGTCGGGCGTAATCCGGTGTCATAAAACGAGCGAAATTCATCGAGGCTCTTGGTGGGCATCACTTCCTCCTGACCCAGTAGATGCGGGCGATCTCACGTGGACACGGCGGCTACGACATTTTGGCTCCGGGGTTGACCTTGTGTTCGGGCGGGGCGGCGAAAAGCTCGCGTCGACCGTATCCCATCATCCCGGCCATCAGGCTGGAGGGGAACATCTCGACCGCGTTGTTGAATTCGGTGACCGCGGCGTTGAACGCCCTCCGGGCCGCCGAAATCTGCTCCTCCAGCTCGGTCAACGTCCGCTGAAGGTGCAGAAAGTTGCCGCTGGCCTTGAGTTCCGGATAGTTCTCGGCCACCGCGATAATCCCGCCCAGCAACCCGGTAATCTGGTTGTTGAGGTGGACCTTGCGGTCGGACGGCAGGTTGCCCTGCATCGCCTCGGCCCGCAGCCGGGTGACCTCGCTGAACACGGTCTGCTCGTGCTTGGCGTAGCCCTGCACCGAGGCCACCAGGTTGGGGATCAGGTCATAGCGCTTCTGGAGCATCGCGTCGATGGACGCAAACGCATTCTCGCACGCATTTTTCTTGGAAACCAGCCCGTTATAAAGGATGAGCAGGACCAACCCCAGGAACACAACCACGCCGATGGCAGGGTACATCGCTTGAGTCCTCCGATATCCAACCCGAAAATCACGGGGGATATAATACCTTGCCCCGGCGGGTTATACAAGCGGCACATGGCTGAATTTGGCGCAACTGCGCCTTGACGAGCCAGCCCCCGCTTGCTAGACTCTGTGCCGTACTTCGGGCGGGAACCCGCCCCCAACACGACTGTCGAGAGGATGCGATGGGCTATCGAATTGTCGTCTGCGCCAAACAGGTTCCGGATACCTCCAACATCACCGGCGAGGCCATGAAGGCCGACGGGACCATCAACCGGGCCGCGCTGCCGGCGGTGTTCAACCCCGAAGATAAGAACGCTCTGGAGATGGCTCTGGAGCTGCGCGACCGCTTCGGCGGCAAGGTGACGGTCGTCACCATGGGGCCGCCGCGTGCGTCGGATATCCTGCGCGATGCCCTGGAGCTGGGAGCCGACCAGGCGGTGCTGCTGACCGACCGCGGGTTCGCCGTGGCCGACACGCTGGCGACGTCCTACACGCTGGCCAAGGCGGTCGAGCGATCAGGCGGGGCCGATATCGTGCTCTGCGGGCGCCAGGCCATCGACGGCGATACGGCCCAGATCGGCCCGCAGCTTGCCGGGCGGCTGAACATCGGCCAGGTCACTTATGTCACCCAGGTGCTCGATGCCAGGGAGAACCTGCTCACGCTGAAGCGCCTGATCGAAGGCGGCGTCGAGACGGTCCGCGTCCGGCTGCCCGTGCTGCTGACCGTCCCCGGCGAGGCCAACGAACCGCGCCCCCGCCGCGCCAAGCTGATGATGAAATATAAACGGGCCAAAGCCCCGTCGGAACTCGCTTTCGAGATCGACCCGCAGCGCAAGATGCCGGAGGCCGAGTTGGCCCCCAAGCTGCAAGAGATGGAGTATCAGCTTGGCTCTGCCGGCCTGCTGATCCCCGAATGGGACGGAGCGGCCATCGCCGCGGATATGGCCCAATGCGGCTATGTCGGCTCGCCGACGCGGGTGATGAAGATCGAAAGCGCCCTGATCAAACAGACCGAGCACAAGGGCATTGAGCCGACCGAGATGGGCCTGCGTCAACTGGTGAAGGAACTTGCGGAAGATCACATTCTTGGCTGATGGAGAGAGGATGAGCAGCAATCACAACAACACCGTGTGGGTGGTGGCGGAACAGGACAACGGGGCCTTGGCCGATGTGGGCCTGGAGCTGCTGACCCGTGCACGGGTGCTGGCCGACGGGATCGGCGGCACGACCGCAGCGGTCGTCGCCGGACATCAGGTCGGCGGTTTGGCCCAGACGCTGATCGCTCACGGGGCCGACAAGGTCTACGTGATCGACGACCCGCGACTGGAACATTACACCACGCTCCCGTATGCCAAGGCCATTGCCGACCTGGCGCGGCAGGAACAACCGGAGATCGTGCTGTTCGGTGCGACGCTGCTGGGGCGCGACCTGGCCCCGCGCGTGGCTTCCAACCTGCGATGCGGCCTGACCGCCGACTGCACCGATTTGAAAATCGGCGACTACACCGACCCGCGCACCGAGAAGACCTACGAGAAGATTCTCTACCAGATTCGGCCGGCCTTCGGCGGCAACATCATCGCCACCATCGTCTCGCCCGAACACCGGCCCCAGATGGCCACGGTACGCGAGGGCGTGTTCCAGATGGGCCAACCCGATGCCTCACGCACCGGCGAGGTCGTCACCGTCCAGCCGACGCTGAGTCAGGACGAGATGATCGCGGAAGTCGTTGACCGCATCAAGGCCGAGAAGAAGGTGAACCTCAAGGGCGCCCAGGTGATTGTCTCCGGCGGGGCCGGCGTGACGAACTGGGATTTGTTGCACAAGCTGGCCGAGACGCTGGGCGGGGTGATGGGAGCCTCGCGCGCCGCGGTGGACAGCGGAGCCATCGATCACGACCACCAAGTGGGCCAGACCGGCACCACGGTCCGCCCCAAGCTGTATATCGCCTGCGGTATTTCCGGCCAGGTACAGCATCGCGCCGGCATGCAGGAATCGGGCACCATCATCGCGATCAACACCGACCCCGATGCCCCCATCTTCCAGGTCGCCCACTACGGCATCCTTGGCGATATCAACGAGGTGGTCCCCAAGCTGATCGAGGCGTACAAGAACCGGGCGTAAGCGTGGCCCACAAGTCCCCCGGGGCCGAGCAAGGCCTCTGAGACCGGTACGAAACTGAGAGGACGTTTGAATGCCCAATTTCTTCGATGAGAACGACGACCTGAAATTCCAACTCGATTGGCTTGACCTGGCCAAGACGGTGGGCCTGCGCGAGCAGGACTTCGCCGAAGCCCAGGACTACGACTATGCTCCCGTCAACCTGGCCGACGCGGTGGACAACTACCGGCGTGTCTTGAGCCTGGTGGGCGATATCGCCGGTAACTTCATTGACCCGCGCTCCGAGCAAGTCGATCTGGAAGAAGCCCAGTACGTGGGCGACGGCGTGGTCCGTTACGCCAAGGGCACCGAGGAAGCCATCCGCCGTCTGGCCGATGCCGACCTGATGGGCTTCACCCTGCCCCGCAAGTACGACGGCCTGAACATGCCCACCTTCACCTACAGCATGGCCATCGAGCTGGTCAGCCGGGCCGATGCCGGCCTGATGACTATTTTTGGCCTGCAAGACATCGCCGAGACGATTAACGATTTCGCCGATGAAGACATTAAAGCCCAGTACCTGCCGAAGTTCTCGGCGGGCGAGGTGACCGGCGCGATGGTTCTGACCGAGCCGGACGCCGGCAGCGACCTGCAAGCGGTGATGACCACGGCCACGCCGCCCGCCGACGGCGACCTGCAGAAAGGCACTTGGCGGATCAACGGCGTCAAACGGTTCATCACCAACGGCTGCGGCGAGGTGCTGCTGGTGCTGGCCCGCTCCGAAGCGGGCACCCGCGACGGCCGCGGCCTCTCGCTGTTCCTCGTCGAAAAGGGCGAAGGCGTGCGCGTCCGCCGCATCGAGCACAAGCTCGGCATCCACAGCTCGCCGACTTGCGAGATTCAGTTCATCAACGCGCCCGGCAAGCTGATCGGCAAGACCAAGCGCGGGCTGATCACCTACGTGATGGCGCTGATGAACGGCGCTCGCCTGGCGATTGCCGCCCAGGGCGTGGGCATCGCCGAAGCGGCCTACCGCGCCGCGCTCGACTACGCCCTCGACCGCGAGCAGTTCGGCAAGCGCATCCTCGACTTCCCGCCCGTCTATGAAATCATCGTGCAGATGCAGACCCGCATCGAGGCCGCGCGGGCGCTGGTCTGCCACACCGGCGTCATCGTAGACATCGAGAACCTGCTCGGTAAAAAGCTGGAAGCGATGGACCGGAGCGACCCGGATTACGCCGCCGCCCGTGACGACATGCGGCAGCATGCCAAGTGGGCCAAGGCCCTCACCCCGATGTCCAAGTTCTACGCCTGTGAAATCGCCAACCAGGTCGCCTCCGACGCCATCCAGGTGCTCGGCGGTTCCGGTTACATGCGGGATTATCCCATCGAGCGGTACTTCCGTGACGCGCGAATCACCAACATCTACGAAGGCACCACCCAACTGCAAGTCGTGGCCGCCATCGGCTGCGTGCTGGCCGGAGACCTTGACGACCGCTTCGCGGAGTTCAAAGGCCGCACCTGGGAAAAGCCGCTCGGCACCCAGGCCAAGAAGCTGGAGCGGATGCTGGACCTGCTCGCCAAGTGCGTGGCCTACGTGAAGGCCAAAGAGAACAAGGAATACACCGATTATCACGCCCGGCGCATCGTTGAGATCGCGTCCGACGCCTACATCGGCTTCCTGCTGCTCGACCAGGCGACCAAAAAGGAATCGAAGCAGTTCACCGCCAAGGATTTCATCGTCCGTGCCGAGGCCCGTGCGGTCGCAAACCACCGGCTCGTGACCAACGGCGACCAGATGCTCCTCCGCAAGCACCGCTCGATGCTGGGCGTGTAGTTCGGATGATGGATTCTCGACAGCAGGTGACCGCCTGAGGTCGCTCGAAGCCTCCGGACGGCCTTCGGCAAAGCCCGTCTATCTTCCCGCAAGGTCGGCCTGTTTGGGGGCGACGACGCCAGGAAGAACCGTCGCTGAAACCGGGGGACCCGCTGTGTCGCTTTACTCCGAAACGCTTCATTGGATTCGCCGTCGCCGCCTGCTGAACGGCGTCGGTCATCTGGTGGTCGGCCTGTCCGGCGGGCCGGACTCGGTCTGCCTGCTGGACTTGCTCGCGTTGATGGTAGAACGCGGCGACCTGGACCTGACGCTCCACGCGGCCCATCTGAACCACGGCCTGCGCGGGGCCGACGCCGACGCCGACGCGCTCCTCGCCCGACAGCTCGCCGAAGCACACGGCCTGCCCATCACCGTCCGGACGCGCGACGTGGGCAAGATTCAGGCGACCCAGGGCGGCTCGCTGGAGGAGGTCGCCCGGCGCGAGCGATACGACTTTCTGGCCGGTGTCGCGGAGGCGACCGGGGCGCAGGCGGTGGCCGTCGGGCACCATGCCGATGATCAGGCCGAAACGGTGCTCCATCGGATGATTCGAGGCGCCGGCCTGAAGGGATTACGCGGGATGCCCCCTTCGCGGCTGATCGGCGACGGCTCGCCGGTGCGGCTGGTGCGCCCGCTGCTGGGGGCAAGGCGCAAGGCGATCCTCGCCTATCTGCAGGAGCGCGACCTCACCGCCCGCGAGGATCGATCCAACAGCGACCCGGCCTTCCTGCGCAACAGAATCCGCCACCAACTGCTGCCGCTGCTTGAGACGGAATACAACCCGGCAATCCGCAATGCTCTCTGCCGCCTGGCCCGCTCGGCCGAGGACGCTTATGAGCTGCTGCTCGACGTGGCTCATACCGCGGCGGTGGACTGCGTGGACGGCCCTCGGATCGAGGCCGAGCTGTTCGGCTTGGTCCACGGTGCCGCCCGCCCGCTGGTGATCGATGCCGCCGTGGAGGCCGTGGCGTCTCCTGCTCCGCAATTCGACGCGGCCCACTACGAGGCGATCAGCGACCTGGCCTTCACCGGGCGATCCGGGGCGATGCTCAACCTGCCGGGCGGCATCGTGGTCCGCCACACCGGCGACACGCTGGAGTTCTCACTTGAGAGGGGGCACCCGTCTCTCCCGATATGCGATATTCAACTCGCCGTTCCCGGTCAAACCTCGGCGGACGAAGTCGGCTTCACAATCGCGGTGCGAGAGGTTTCGAGAGAAGGTTTTGATCTGGCCGCTTTCCTCGTGACGAAAACGCGCTATGATGAAGTGATGGACGCGGAAGCTGTCCACCGGCCGCTGGTGCTGCGCACACGGCGGGACGGCGATACGTTTCGCCCGCTCGGACTCGGCGGGGCCAAGTCCGTCAGCGATTTTTTGACGGACGTCAAGGCCCCTGCCGATGAACGCGAACGGACGCTGGTGATGTGCGATACCGAGGGCGTGATTTGGCTGGTGGGCCATCGGCTGGACGACCGCGTCAAGGTGATCGACACCACCCGCCGGCTGCTGGTGGTGTCGCTGGAGCAATGAAAACGAGGAGGAAGGACGATGACGAGCGATTCCGAGTGCATTTTCTGCAAGATCGTCGCGGGCGAGATGCCCTCGCACAAGGTGTATGAAGACGAGCACCTGCTGGCGTTTATGGATATCGCCCCCACCAGCCCCGGGCACACGCTGGTGATTCCCAAGGCCCACCACCGCGACCTGCTCTCCACGCCGCCGGAGGTGTTGGCCCACATCGCCACGGTGCTTCCGAAGGTCGCCAAAGCGGCGGTCGAGGCCACGGGGGCGGAGGGCTTCAACATCCTGCAATCCAATGAGCGCTGCGCCGGGCAAGTCGTGTTCCACATTCATTTTCACGTGGTGCCGCGTCGCGGCGGCGACGGCATTGGCCTGGGGTTCCGCCAGAAGCCGGCCATTCACGACGACCTGGCGAAAACCGCCGAAGCAATCCGGGCCGCGCTGTAGCGGTCGGAGGAGACCATGGCTCAGGAAAAAACCTCATTCCGACGCCAGGTGCTGCACCTCGTCATTGTGCTGCTGGTTTTCTACCCCGTCGGTCTGTACATCTACACCCAGTCGGCCAACCGTGCGGCCGCTGAAGAGATGATGCTGCGCAGCATCGACGGCGGCCTGACCTACTGTCTGAAGGTCAAAAATGCCGTCGAGGAGCTGCTGGCCGGGCCGGATATGACCGGATACGACAAACACGATGCCTTGATGCGGCTGCAGGCACGCACCGAGGAAGCCGACTTCGAGAAGCGGGTCCAGACCCTGCTCTACAGCGGCGGCGTGACCGATACGCCGGCACGCTACACGGCGATTTACACGAACGACACCCGGCTGATCCATTGGGGACACGAGACGCCCGCCCGTGTGGTGGGCGACGTGGTGGTCACATACCCCCTCGATTACGAAAAACTCCGGAAAGAAGTGTTCGACATCACCGCCCGAAACGCCGCGTCCGGCATCTGCCGCGTGACGCTGCCTCTGGACCTGGGGGCCGAACGCAACGGGCGGCTGGTGGTCGCGCTGGTCTCGTCCGATGTCGGCTCACAACTCGACGCCCTCTCCGACCAGTTGAGCATGCGAGCCTTGCGGCTCTCGCTGATCGGCACCTCGCTGCTGGCCCTGCTGGCCGCGTATATCATCTACCTCAACGACCGAACCCGCGAGCTGCAACTCAAGCTGGAGGCCGAGAAGCGGCTGGCCTATGTGGGCACCATTGCCGCGGGCATGGCTCACGAAATCCGCAATCCGCTCAGCTCGGTCAAGATGAACATCCAGATGATCGAAGACCGGCTGGAACAGTTCGGCCAACAGGAGAGCGGGTACCTGGCCACCAAGGTGGCCCGCATCCACCGCGAGACGGCGCGCCTCGAAGAATCGGTGAACAACTTCCTGGCCTTCGCCCGCCCCAAGCCGCTGGACCGCCGCTGGAGCGACCTGAACCAGGCCATCGACCACGTCATCGACTTCCTCGAACCGGCCTGTATCGGCGACGATATTCGCCTGGTGCGCGACTATACCGCCGACCTGCCGCAGGTTTATATCGACCCCGAACAACTGGGGCAGGCCGTCGAAAATCTGATCCGCAACGCCCATCAAGCTATTGGCCGCGACGGCATCATCGAAATCTACACCGGGCGCCGGGGCGACCATATCGAGGTGCGCATCTCGGACAACGGCCCGGGCATCCCCTCCGAAGCGCGCGACAAGATTTTCGACATCTTCTTCACCACCAAACAAGGCGGCAGCGGACTGGGCCTGACCATCGTCAAACAGATTGCGGAAGCCCACGGCGGCGACCTGAGCTTTGACACCATCGAAAAGCGCGGCACCACCTTCACCCTCACCCTGCCCACAACTGAGAAACATTGAAAGACGAAACTGCCATGAGTGATGTACCGCTGAGCAAAGACCGAACCATCCTGGTAGTCGATGACGACCGGACCGGGCGCGAAACACTGGTCGATGCCCTCACCGAGCACGGCTACGAGGTGATGTCCGCCGCCACCGGGCCTGAAGCCCTCGAGCTGCTGCGCCAGAATGATATCGATATGGTGCTGACCGACCTGCGCATGCCCGGTATGGACGGGCTGGAAGTGCTGACCCGAGCCAAGAAGATTCGCCCCGATGTCTTTGTCATCCTGGTCACCGCGTTCGCCACGGTGGACACCGCCATCGCCGCGATGAAGAAGGGGGCCTACGATTATGTGATGAAGCCCATCGACCTGCGGTCGCTGCTGGTGCTGCTGGAGCGCGCCGGGCAGTCGCGCGACCTGATCCTCGAAAACCGGCAGCTCAAAGACCAGCTCGGCGAGAAATACGACTTTTCCAACATCATCGGGCGAAGCCCGGTGATGCAGGCCATCTACGACCAGATTCGCCAGGTCGCCGACACCCACGCCGTGGTGCTGATCGAGGGCGAAAGCGGCACCGGCAAGGAGCTGGTCGCCAACGCGATTCACGTCAACTCCAGCCGCCGCGAACGCCCCTTCATCAAGGTCAACTGCGCGGCCCTGCCCGAAACCTTGCTGGAGAGCGAGCTGTTCGGCCACGAGCGAGGGGCCTTCACCGGCGCCCTCGAACAACGCAAGGGCCGCTTCGAGCTGGCGGACGGCGGGACGCTGTTCCTCGACGAGATCGCCGACCTCTCGCCCGGCACCCAGGCCAAGCTGCTGCGCGTGTTGCAGAACTATGAGTTCGAGCGGGTGGGCGGCACCCAGACGCTGCACGTGGACGTGCGGATTATCGCGGCGACCAACGCCGACCTGTCGGAGCGCGTCAAGCAAGGCCGCTTCCGCGAAGACCTCTACTATCGCCTGCGTGTCGTGCCGCTGATGATGCCCCCGCTTCGAGATCGACGCGACGACATTCCCCTGCTCGCCGCGCATTTCTGCAAGCGGTATGCCGAACGCAACCACAAAGACGTGCGCGGCATCAGCGCCGAGGCGATGAACGTGCTCACCACCTACCCCTGGCCCGGCAATGTCCGCGAGCTTCAGAATTGCATCGAGAACATGGTGGTGATGTCCACCGAGTCGATGCTCGGCCCCGAGCTGCTGCCCATCGAAGTCCAGCAGACCACCGTGGCCAGCGATGAGGCAGGCCTCCCCATCGGCCTTTCCATGCGGCAGCTCGAAGAGAAGGCCATCCGCGAGACGCTCGCCCGGGCCGGCGGCAACCGCAAGCAGGCCGCCGCCATCCTCGGCATCAGCCTGCGCACCCTGCACCG
>CAZBCO010000252.1:0-3211 GCA_964490295.1 uncultured Planctomycetota bacterium | reverse complement strand
GACGTGCTGGCGGGCGAGTTCAGCCCGAACATGGGCACGCCGACGAAGGAGTTGTACTCGATGGCGGGCCTGCTGCTGATCAAGGAGTTTATGGACTGGGCGAAGACGGAGGCGTACATGTTCCATGCCGAGGTGCAGTACGCGTTGAACCCGGAGCCGGCGAACCAGAGCTTGTGCGAACGGACCGTCGAGCGGTGCCCGGCCGGCCACGAACCGGAGCAGTCGGCACGCGACCCGGCGACGGAGGCCATGCGCCGGTGGGTCGCGGAAAAGCTCGCCCGGACGGTTTGGAACGCCCTTTTGAAGCCCTTCGGAGCGTTGGGAAACTTGAAAAATCGTCTCAGACCGCCGGAACGGGTCGCCTGGCCGGATTTACACCCGGTTCGGCCAAACAGCGGCCCCGAACCCTATCGGCATGTGGCATGAACAACCACTTCTGTCGGGGGCGTCACTCATGCTTCCGCCACGGACTTGAAACATCATTTTCCGCCCCATCCCCAGCGTTGCGATGCTCCCTATACAGCCGCCTCTTGGGCGACTTGCCCTGCCACGAGGTGCAGTTCGCCGGTTCCCACAGCGGTGAAATTTCGGTCGTGCGTGACCATCATCACGGACCGACCTCGCGCTGCCTCCTCGTGGAGGCAATGGATAATGATTTCGGCGTTTTCTGAATCAAGATTCCCGGTAGGTTCGTCCGCCAGAATGACCTCCGGGGACCCCGCCAAGGCTCGAGCAACGGCCACCCGCTGTTGTTCGCCGACGCTTAATTCGCCGGGCTGGTGCGCGAGGCGGCCTTCGAGGCCCAGGCGCCGGGCCAGGTCGGCGATGCCTGCCGCCGCTTCTTGAGCGGCACCGCGCAGCGTGTATCGCAAGCGGATGTTATCGTACGCCGTCAGATAGGGGATCAAAAAGAATCGCTGGAAAACAAATCCTACATGCTGCCTTCGGTATTGATTCCGTTGCGATGGGCGCCGGGCGTAGAGGTTGTCCCCCTGGTAAAGAACGTCGCCGCCGTCCGGCCGCAGCATTCCTCCGGCCACGAGCAGCAAGGTGCTTTTACCGCTGCCGCTGGGGCCATGAACGATCAGGAATTCACCGGGCTGAACCTGGCAGGTCAAGTCGTCAATCGCTCGGATCGTTCCTTGGTTTTTCCGGTAGGTCTTGGTCACGCCACGGAGTTCCAGCATATCCTTCATTCCTCGGTCAGAACCACGTTGGGGTCGATGCGTACGAGTTTCAACATAGGCAACACGGTGGCGGCAACGACCACCAGCACGGTCAATCCCAGAACGCCGGGAAATTGTGACCACACGATGCCGATGGCACGGGTCTTGACCACCAGGACGGGCGACAGGAACGCCTTGGCCAACCACGAACCGCTTAAGAACCCAACCAGCGCTGCGACGACGGCAAGCGCCAGCATTTTCGTCACATAAAGCCCCACGATGTATGGATAGCCTGTCCCAAGCGAGAGTAAAACCCCCGTTTCCTGCCGTCTCTCGCTGACTTCCTGGAGGCCGGTCACGCTGATGACCACGGCGATAATGCACGTCACCATAGCAAGCAAGGAGTGAAGGTAGCCGCTCGTGGTAGCCCGCGCCAGGGAGCGTCCCTGGGCGATACGGAGCTTGGTGATGACCTTGTAGTCGGGGAGCAGGCGCTTCGTCAACTGCTTCTGAGAAGCAACCATTCCTTCGTGAGTCGTGCCGTGAAGGCAAAGAAATGACAAGATCGCGTTAATCTTTCCGGGCATGCCGACCAGTTCCTGGCATTCGGCCAAAGGGAGGTAGACACGGTAATCGTCGAGTTCTCCCAACACGGGGAGAACTTTTTCCACCCGGAACTGTTTTTGCCGCACTTGGATTTCATCGCCCTCGGCGGCAGCGAGCAACCGGGCCGCCTCTGCTCCCAGCCGAGCATGCCCCGGAGGGATCGGGCGCACCAAGTGTCCTTTTTCAGCCGTCTCGTCGCCGCGATACACAGGGGCAATGCCCGTGAGGATGATTTCGGTCTCGCCGCTCTTCTCCCGCAATTGCAGCACCGAAGCATAGTATCTCATCGCCAACTCGCCGTGTTCCGCAAAGCGGTCAGTCACTTCGTCCGGAAACGGGACCTGTCGGTCCGAACAGAGATAAAAATCTACCGGGGACGTCGCCTCGGGGAGAACGATCAGGTTGTGCCCCATGTTCTTCATAATCAGTTGCATGGACCGGTTGGAGAACCCGGCGCTGTTCACCATGTAGACGTACAGGGAGACCAGAACGGTCATCGCCAGGCCAAGCAGAACGGTGACGCCCCACTTGTAGCGCATCTGTTGAAGGGTCAGGCGTAAAAACATGTCTTATCCCGATGTTGGCCGGTTCGCTATCCCATACTGCATACACACAGCGTCCTTCTTGAACAAGTCGGTGAGCCGCATGCTATTTTCTCCACTCGATCCAGACGCCGTAATTGATATCTGAGCCGTCGGAAGGTTGGGGACGCAGGATTTGATAGTCGCGGATATTCAGCCCCTTCATAATCCGGCGCAATGCGGCTTCGGTTTCATCCGGCTTGTAAGGCGGGCCACCGCGACCACCCGCACGCACCTTTCGGGCGATGGCAGGCGGAAGGTTCGGCGAGAAGCCGCGACCGACGAAGGCGACGCCGCCGGGCTTGAGCACGCGATGGATTTCGCGGAAGGCGCGTTCCTGATCCTGCCAGAAGGGGAAGGTGCCGCGGCTGACCAGCACATCGGCATAGTTGTCGCGAAAAGGTAAGGCGTGAGCGTCGGCAAACATCGCGCTGACTTGATGCCCTACTCCGGACGCGGCGGTGCGCTGGTAGAACCCGGCGAAGAAGTGGGGATTGATATCCGCGTTCACCCAGTGGAGCGGGGTTCGCTTGGCAAGCTCGACAATCAGGTCCCCCGGGCCGCTGCCCAGGTCGATCCCGATGCCGCGCTTGTCGGCTAGAGCGAGCCGCCCAACGAGGTATTCGGCCAAGGGGGCATAAACCGGGGCGAGTCGGCTGTTGGCCACTTCGACCATGCGCCGGGCATCCTCCCGTGTGAACTCGGTATCGGACGGATAGTGTAAGGCAACGTCATCTGCGGCACCGCAAGGGGCCTGTAGACATGTGGAACAGCCGGCCATCAGGGCGGCCAGGGGCAAGGCCACTCCCCAAGCCAATAGGGTCCTGACATTTCGCATGGCAGCCATCCTTCCTTTGT
>CAZBCO010000251.1:0-9684 GCA_964490295.1 uncultured Planctomycetota bacterium | reverse complement strand
TTGCAAATATCGTGCCCAAGGGGCATATGTTTTCATAACTTTTTTTGTTCTATGCGTAATTATCTCAATCACAATGAGTTGTGCCAGATGAAACAACTCGTGAAGGTGGCCTCTCCAAGGGATTTCCTTAAAGAAAGTGTGGATTATTTGCAGACAGTGGATTTATTCCACGCGCAAGCCTACTGGTCCAGCTCTTCGATCTTCTTCAATTTGTTATAGAGCGTTTTTGTATCAATCCCCAGTTCACGTGCTGTTTTACGTTTGTTGCCGTCATTGACATTGAGGACGCGAATCAAGTGATTCATCTCGACCTCTTCCAGCGTCATCGTTCCGGACCCGTTGCCGCCATCGGTCCGCACGGTCATCAGGTGGGGCGGGAGGTCGGTCGCTCGGATGACCGGCTCTTCGGCAAGCACCACGGCGAGTTCAATCACGTTCCCAAGCTCCCGGACATTGCCCGGCCAGTCGTGCTTGAGCAAAACGTTCATCGCCTCTTCCGAGAACTCAATCCTATCGCCCCCACGTCGGGCGGAGGCCTGGTCAAGAAAATAGGCCACCAGGTAGGGAATCTCCTGTTTGCGCTCACGAAGTGGCGGGACGTGAAGCGTCAGAACGCTGAGCCGATAGTAAAGGTCTTCGCGGAAGCTGCCGTCGGCCACCGCCCGGCGAAGGTCTTTGTTGGTCGATGCGATCACACGGGTGTTCACGTGTCGCACTCGGTTGCCGCCCACCCGTCGCACCTCGCCCGACTGGAGCACCCGCAGCAACTTGACCTGGGTGTTCGGTTGCATCTCGCCGATTTCGTCGAGGAAGATGGTGCCGCCGTCGGCCACCTCGAACAGGCCGGGCCGCACGTTCGCCGCTCCGGTGAAGGCTCCCTTCTCGTGGCCGAACAGCTCACTTTCGAGGAGTTGTTCCTGGAGGGTGCCGCAGTTCAAGGGCAGCATCGGCTTGTCGGCCCGCAGGCTGCGGCGGTAGATTTCGTTGGCGACCAGCTCTTTGCCGGTGCCGGTCTCTCCCTGAATCAGCACGGTGGAATCGGTGGGGGCGCACTTGGAGATGACCCGCACCACCTCCTGCATTTCGGGGGAGTGGGCGGTCAGGCTGGGCAGGGAGGGGCGCGAGACAACGCGGCGCAGGCGCGAGACCTCCTGGGTCAGGGCGTTCATCTCGCAGGCCCGCTTCAGAATGATCTCGATCTCCTCGATCTTGCAGGGCTTTTCGATATAATCATAAGCCCCCTCTTTAATCGCCTCCACGGCAGACTCGACCGATCCGTGCCCGGTGAAAAAGACGACTTGCGGCGGGTCGGGTAATTCGCGGATCTTTCGGAAGACCTCAATGCCGCTGAGACCGGGCAGAAACTGGTCGAGAAGCACCACGTCAAACGGCTCGGCCTTGAGGCGATCCACCGCGGCGGAACCGCTCTCCGAAGTCTCGACCGAGAAGCCGCGCGGGGGCAGAGCTTCCTCCATCAGACTCCGAATCAAGATATCATCGTCCACGATAAGTACACGTGCGGAATACATCGTTGATAACCCCCTGAACCCCAGTTTGTTATATCACGAGTGTCCGGATTCCTTCCACTCCAGACGAATTGTAATCCAAGAACGCGAAATAGTCAAGTGGAAAAAAGTCGCAATAGGCGGGGCGAAAGAGTGGAAAAAAGCAACGGTTTTGCCGCGCAAGCTGAGCCACGGTTAATCGTGGCTCAGCTATAGGCAAGCGCGGGTTTATTGCCGCAATGTTCAGTCTGTGATCTTGACCTTGATCTCGTCCGAGTTCGCCTTCAGCTCCGGCGCGTACATCGCGTAGGCCCGGGTGGGCAGGGCGCTGAACTTGCCGGGAATCTCGGCCCGCAGGCGGTAAGCGATGCTGTGCTTGCCACGGGCCAGGCGGCGGACGAAGAAGCACACGCGCTCATCGCGCAGCTCCATATAGGCGCCCATCCCGCTTCGGGTGTAACCGCTTCGGACGTCCACCGGCTCGAACCCGGCGGCCTTCATGTCCTCGAACACGATGTACTCGTAGTCGTTCTTGCTCTCGATGACGAGTTCGACCTCGACCAGGTCGCCGCTCTTCAGCGTGTCGAGGTTCTTGACCTCCTGCCGCTCGAACTTCTCGACCTTCTGGTCGAGAGCCTGGCCGTGCGCGCCCTGGGCCTTGATGGTCTTGTCCACCCGGACCAGCTTGTACACGTTTCGCTCGACCTTGATCTCCAAGCCCGCCTTGGTAATGAAGTCCTCCAGCGTGAAGGTGGTCAGGTAGGCGTTGAAGTACAACGGCCCGGTCCCGGTCTTCTTCACCTCGATCTTATGCTTGCCGGTCGTGACCGCGTCACCGATCATCACCAGCTTGTTATCGAAGGTGAAGAGGTTCTCGGCGGTGATCTTGACCTCCTTGACCGGCTTGCCGTCGATCTCGATGGTCACGGTCATGTCCGGCTTGTGTTCGCCGGTGGCCTTGAGGTACTCGGCGAAGGCCTCGATGCAGATCGCCGTGTCGCGCGGTGAGTTCCAGTAGGTCGCGTGCTTGCGGTTGTTCAGCAGGTACTTGACCAGCCGCGAGGCCTTCTCGCCCTTGGGGTCGGTGCGGGAGAGCAGCTTGAGATAGTAGGCCTGAGCCTCGTACTCGCTACCGTACCAGTACCACCACCAGTTGTTCTCCGGCAGCTTGAGGTACGCGGTCTGGTTCTCGTCGTCCTGCACCAGGAACTGATCGATGTTCTTGACGATCATCGCCAGCTTGTCCTTGTCGCCCAGCTTGTGCAGAGCCAGGCCGAGCATCGCCTTGGCGTACACCGCCAGGCCATTGCGATCCTCGTAGAGGAACTTCAGCATATCGGCGTTCTTCACACCGGCGTCGGTGAGGACCATGAACACGAAGGCGTCGAGGTTGCCCGCCTTGCGGTGTTCGCGCTTGGCCTTGATCCACTGGACGCGCTTGTTCTGTTCGGCCGTGAGCCACGCGATACCGCGTTCCAGCGTGCCCGGCACCAGCGCCACGTCGTTGGCCAGGGCCATCTGCAGGCCGTGGACCACGTAGGCGGTGATATGCACCGAGGGGTGCTCGCCCCAGCCGGAGAACCAGCCCCACGCGCCGCTCGAAAGCTGCATCGCGGTCAGCTTGCGGACGCCTTCCTTGACCATGTCATCGACCGTGCCCTGGTCGAAGACCGGGTTGCGGTCGAACCGCTTCCATTGCTTGGCCCGCTCCTTGTCGTCGCCGATCTCTTGAGCGTTCAGATTGGCCCGCTTCTCCTGGATGGCCTTGAGGTCAAGCTGCATATCCAGCAGAATCTTCTGGGTCATCACTGTGGGCAGGAAGCGGTTCAGCTCGTTGTCCGAGGTGTGGTGCGGGTAGTCGACCAGATAGGGCAGGGCGTCGACCATCGCCGCGGCCAGCGAAGGCGAATAGCGGAGCTCAAGCCGCGACTCGTTGATGCGTCGCTCCTTGGGCACGTTGAGGGTGATCACGCCCGACTTATCGTCCGGGCGCAACGCTCCGCTCCACGACTCGGTCTTGAGCATCCCGTGGACATAGACCGGGAAGCGCATCTCCATCGCGTCCGACTCCTCGTCGGTCAGGGCCTTCATCCGGATGACGGCCTCGCCCTCGCGGACGACCTTGACGCGCCAATCGACGCGGGCCTCGCCCTGGGCGTCGATGGTCAGCTTGACCCGCGCGGGCGTCATCGGCTCCAGGCAGCCGCCGTCCAATTCGAGGACCGCCTCAACATTCTTCTTGTTCTTCAGATAGTTATGGATATTGGCCGACAGGACGACCTCGTCCTTCTCGACGAAGAAGCGCGGGGCCTGAAGCCTCAGGAGCAGGTTTTTGGTGGTGACCACCTCGGTCTCCGCCTGGCCCACCTTGGTGCCGTGCCCCATACCCCAGAGCTTCAGCTTCCAGGCGGTGAGGTTCTCCGGCATCTTCAGCTTAAAGGATGCTCGGCCCTGGGCGTCGGTGTTCAGCGTGGCGTTCCAATAGGCGGTGTCGGCGAAATCCTTGCGCACCGTCGGCTCCACGTTTGGGGCCGCCGGAGCTTCCGCTTCGGTGCGGTCGTCCGACTTATCGGCACCGGACTTAGCGAGTTCACGCGGTGCTGACGAAGGAGCGGCGGCCTCCATTACACTATCCATTGCCGGCCTTGCTCCGCCAGGGCCGCCGTTTCCTTGTCCTCCCTCCAGGGCAAACGATGATCCCCTCCTCTTGTTGGTCGCAAGTTGTTTCTCCTCGCCATCAATCTCTGTCTCTTCGACAACAGAGTGTCCGAAGACCCCGATGAAGGTCATCGCGGTTTCGCCGGTCTTGAGCAACTGGCCGAACCAGCGGTCGAGCGAACTCGACGTTCGGGGGTAATGGCGGCGTCGCCATTTCCAGAAGAACTCCTTGATTTCCGGCACGTTCGAGCCGCCGGAGATGTACTCGACCGACTTGTCGTACATCGTGATCGCCAGCGACCCGGCGAACGGCTCGCCGTTCAATTCGGTCACTTGCAGCTTCACCTCGGCCTCTTCGCCGGGCTTGTACTCCTTGGCCGAGGGATCGACTTGGATGTTCAGGACGCGCTGCTCCGGCGGCACGATCACCTCGCGCACCGTGCTGTACACCTTGCCGCCACTGATGGTGACCGCCTCGATGAAGAAATTGGGCATGTCCTTCTTGGTGATTTCGATTTCCTCCATCACGCTCTTCCCGGTCATCCGGAGGACCTTGGGTTTGAGATACACGCTGTTCGACGGCCGCGTGAAGAGCAGCACCGTGCCGCCCGCGCGGTTGGTGTTGATCATCAGCTTGACCTTCTCGCCCGGCTTGTACTCCTTCTTGTCGGTGACCAGCTCGATGTGGTCGAACCGGAAATCGGAGCCGTCAAATCCCTGACCGGCGACGACGAAGATGTAGCCGCCCTCGATGGCGTGCTCTTTGGCATCGGTCACGGTGTAGGACAGGCGGAACTGGCCGGGCTTCGAGGCCTTGAGCTGCATCTCGGCGCGGCCCTCGTCGTTGGTGTCGAGGTTCCATTCCTGCACCAGCGTCTCGGTCGGCTTGTTATCTTTGTCGTATTTGATTTCAAAGAGCTTGAGCGATCCCTTGCCTTGCACGCCCTTGTTGTCGAGCGTCTGGGCGTTGAAATCGGCGCGGATCACGTCGCCCACGCGGTAATGGCCGCGGTCCACCCAGGCGTAGACCTTGAAGGGCTTGCGGGCCACGAGGACGTTGCCGACGCCGACGATGGTGCGGCGCGATTCGTCCGTGACCTCGGCGGTGATGGTGTACTTGTGGTCGGTGTCGCCGTGCATCTCCTTGGCGAGGCCGGTGTCGATGAGCACCGAGACCTTGCCGTCCTGGCCGACTTCAACCTCCTGCTCCATCACCAGCTCCGGCGGGGTGTGCGACGTGCCCCACCACCACCAGCGTGGTGCACGGCAGCCCCAGGCGCCCCAGCCCGGATACCAGGTGTAGTCATACGCGAACCACCAGTAGCCGGAGCCGTAGAACCAGTCCCAGTACATCACCGGATACCAGTTGGCGCTGTGGTCGTAGCGCTCGACCTTGTATTTGACCTTGGCCCGTGTGACGGGCGCTCCGAAGTAGTACTTGGCGTTGATGGTCGCCGCGATCTTCTCGCCGAGCATCACCGGCTCGGTGGGGGCGTCGATGGTGACCTCGAATTCGGGCTTCTTGTATTCCTCGACGCGGAACCGGTTGCCGCCGATCTGCCGGTTCGGGCTGGAGTACAGGCCGACGTAGTACTGGCCCAGCATCGCTTCCTTGGGCAGGTCATATTCGCCGTCCAAGCCGCCCCAGGCATCGGTCTTGAGGCTTTTCTCATACACCTTCTCGCCCTTGGGGTTGTTGATGCGGACGATGTAGGTCTTGTCGGCGAAGGCCGAGGTGTCTTCCTGGTCATATTTGGCGTGCCGCACCCAGAACTTGAACTTCATTTTCTGTTTGGGGCGGTAAACCGGCCGGTCGGTGATGGTGAATACCTTGGTGGCGTTGTACTCGTGGTCGTGGTGGCGGGTGTACCATACGCCGGTGAAGCCCATGTAGGCAAAGCGTCCGCCCGGCGTGGTGGCGATGATCATCCACTGGTGTTTGCTGGGCATCTGTTTGGGTGTGGGGAAGACCTGGCCGTCTTTGTCGGTGAACTCGGCGAACTGCTCGACATTGACGAAGTAGGTGTTGTCGCGGACCCACTTCTGCCAGTAGCCGAAGAACTCGACGTTGGCCTTTTCAATCGGAGCTCCGGTGACGGCATCGGCCACGAAGAAATACGTTCCGTTGTCCAGCGTCTTACGGACGATGGCGGTGTCGTCCAGCCAGAGGACGATGCGGCTGACGTTGCCGTCGGCCATCTGCGCGGTGACCAGATAGGCCCCCGCCCGTTGCAGCGGGGTGCTGACCGTGATCCGCCGGTCGAAATGCTGCGGCTTCGGCTTAAGCTCCAGGTCCCACTCCGCCACTTTCTTGTCGAGATACTTGGTCTGGTTCTTCTCGACCAGACGCCAGCCGATGTTGTTGATGTTGACCTGTTCCCAGTTCAACCGGCGCGGCTTGCTCTTAATGTAGGCTTTGACGTCGTCCAGCAGCTCTTTGACCTTGATGGCGTGGGCGGTGAAGGTGACTTTCGCTCCGTTGCGGAAGCGGTAGTCCACGGTCGCGCCCTGGCCCGCGGGCTGCGTCATCACCGGCTCGAACATCCCCCAGTTCTTGACGATCTGGTCCAGCCGCTTCTGCTTCCAAGCCTTGTGCCCCGGCCCGTGAGCTTTGATGTTGCGTCGCCAGTATTCCGCCGCTTTGGGATATTGGCGGCGGTTTTCGAAGATCTGGCAGATCTGGTTGAGGGCCTGTTCGGCCTCGCCCTTGTTGTCGTCGGCGACGGTCTGGTAGATTTTAACGAAGTTAAACTCGTCGGGCAGATCGAAGCGCTTGATCCCGGACGCCAGCTTGGCGATGGTCTCGGTCTCTTTCAGGGTATGCAGCGCGTAAGTGCCGCTCTCGTCCTTGTCGTCGTCCTCGTCTCGGCCCCGGAAAAAGCGGCCGTAGGTCGCCATCGTCTGGACGCCGAACTGATTGAGGAGGAAATTGGCCCGTGTCATTCGCACCTGGTTGGTGAGGTTCTTGTCCAGCTCCGCCGCCTGAAGCAGCAGCCAACGCCAGCGTTCGCCGTCGGACTTGGCATCGTCCCAGCTTTTGGGAACATGGTGGAAGACCGGCTTGCCCTCGGTATCGACGGGGGCGCCCTTCTGGTTATGCCTCCAGTGGTAATGGCCATAGCCATCCTCGTAGTCGGGTAGCTCGGCGAGGTTGGTGGCGTACTGCAGCCGCCAGGCTTGGCTGTAACCGCGATACTGTGCGAGCATATTGGCGAAGTCGAGATGGAAGCGGGCGACCTCGCGGGCGTTTTTCTCGTTCTGGGTCTGCTTCATGGCCTCGGTCATCAGTTGCATCGCACGGACGCGGTCACGCTCGATGGCGTTGACATACTGCCCGCCGCCGCGATGGTGGCCCCGGTGGAACTCGCCCGCGACCATGAAGCCCCAGGGGGTGTTGCCGGCGTAGTTCTTCGCCGCTGCCCAGAGCAGCCTCCAGTTGTTCTTATGTGCCTTGATCACCGCTTCGCGGAAGGCATCCAGCTCGTTTATCCGGTTGAGGTTGTTGAGACATTGCGTCGCCTGGTTCAGGTCATTGCCGACCTTGAGCGGGTCGGTCTTGGGGTCGAGAGCGAGTGCTTTGTAGATTTTGAAGGCATCGTTCCAGTTGCCGTTTCGAACCGCCTTCTGCGCTCTGGCTCGTTCGGCCTCTTCGTTGCGCTCCGCCGAGAAGGCCGCCGCACCCAAGGCCACCACCAGAATCAACGCCAACAGATGCTTCCAATTCATCTCAAGCCCTCCAGTTTCTTAAAAGACCCAATGGCAATGCGAACGCACCGAGCGCCCACAGTCTACTGTATAGACGCTCAAGAGTTCCATAAGTTTCAGAAAAAATCAGAAAATTTGTTTTTTTAATATCGAGCATCAAGGCCGGCCCACCGGGAAAACCCCACCGCTTTGGGCGATGACGAGGCCCTGCCGGGAGAAAGGGATTGTAATCTCTTTTCGTTTGCCTTGCCGCGCGGTATGATAGGCTCTGGCATCAGGGCTTAACACGTCGGATGATGAGGAGAGCAAATGATTATTGGCGTTCCGAAAGAAATCAAAGCTGACGAGAATCGCGTGGCGCTCACCCCGGTCGGTGTGGAGATGCTCGTCGCCGCCAGGCATCGCGTCCTGGTGGAGCAGGGAGCGGGCGAGGGGAGCGGCATCCCCAATGATAACTATGTGAAACATGGTGCGGAAATCGTGGCCGAGGCGTCGGAAGTTTGGGCCGGAGCCGACCTGGTGGTTAAGGTTAAGGAGCCTCAGCCGGTCGAGGTTGCCCGGATGCAGCCGGGCCGGATATTGTTCACCTATTTCCATCTGGCGGCATCGCGTGAACTGACCGAGGGCCTGTTGGGCAGCGGGGCTACCTGTGTGGCTTATGAGACGGTGCGGGACGCTTCCGGGCGTTTGCCGTTGCTCGAACCGATGAGCGAGATTGCGGGGAAGATGGCGGTGCAGGAGGCGGCCAAATACCTCGAACGCCCCATGGGTGGGCGCGGAGTGCTGCTTGGCGGCGTACCGGGCACCTCGCGCGGCCATGTGATGATTCTGGGCGGCGGTACGGTCGGCTCGATGGCGGCCCGCGTCGCCGCCGGGTTCGGGGCCAACGTCGATGTCCTCGATGTCGATCTCTATCGGCTTCGCCATCTGGCGGAGGTGATGCCGCCGAATGTGACGCTGTTGCACAGCAACCCGCAGGTCATCCGGCAGCGATTGACCATTGCCGATGTCGTTATTGGGGCGGTGCTTATCGCCGGGGCGCGCGCCCCGCGCCTTGTGCGATGCGAGGACCTCCAGACGATGAAGCCAGGCTCAGTGATCGTCGATGTCGCCGTTGATCAAGGCGGCTGTGTCGAGACCATACGCCCCACCACCCACCACGACCCGGTGTATCTGGTAGATGGGGTGGTGCATTACGGCGTGGCGAACATGCCAGGTGCGGTCAGCCACACCAGCACCCATGCCCTGACGCATGCCACGCTGCCTTATGTGATGAAGATTGCCAATCTTGGGCTGGATGCGGCGACTGAGCAGGACCCCGGCCTGGCAGCGGGCGTGAATATTCGGTCCGGGCAACTGTTTTGCCGGGCGGTCGGCGAGGCGTTTGGCATTCCGTGTTCATCCTGATCAGAGGTCTTGCTTAACGGACGCGCCAGGCAACAAAACCGGCGGCAAGGGCGAAGATGGCAGCGGTAACAACAAACGGAGCGCGCAGCCCGAAAGCCGCGGCAACGTGGCCGCCACAAATTGATCCAAGGCCCCATCCCAGCCCCGTCAGTGATGCCTGAATGCCGTAAGCTTTGCCTAAATGTTTGTCCTGCATGATGTTGCGTATGATGGCGTTGGCGCTTGGCATAATTCCTGCAGCGGCGAACCCGAATATCACGCGCAGGACGAACAGATTGGCGACTGAGCCGGAGAATGCGATCGTAAGCGTGGAGACCGATGCGAAGAGAACGCTCCAAATCAACAGCCGTTTGTGTCCCCATCGGTCGCTGATGTGCCCAAGGGTTGCCGAGGCAATGAATGCCGCGAT
>CAZBCO010000250.1:0-12779 GCA_964490295.1 uncultured Planctomycetota bacterium | reverse complement strand
CTGGCTGAACGGGGTGGAGCTGGGCGAGCACCTGGGCGGGTTCACGCCGTTTCGGTTCGAGGTGACGATGCTGCTCAAGGCCAGGAATCATCTGTTCGTCGAGGTGGAGAACGCGGAACAGGCGGACCGCTGCCCGACCATCGGGCCGGACTGGTTCAACTACGGCGGGCTGGTGCGCGACGTGGCGCTGGAGCTGGTGCCCCAGGCGTTCATCGCCGATTACACCATCGGGTGGGACGGACGTTCGGTCAAGGGCACCGTGGCGGTGGAAGGCCGGAAGACGGGGACGGTCCGTGTGCAGATCGGCCGGCTGGTGGATGAGACCGTGACCCTCAAAAACGGTCGGGGCCGGTTCTCGGTGAAGGCCCAGCCGCGCGTCTGGTCGCCCGCCGACCCCTATCTTTACCCGGTGACGCTGACCTTCGGCGACGACGTGGTGAAGGACAAGATCGGGCTGCGCACCATCCGGACCGACGGCACCACGCTGCTGCTGAACGGCGAGCCGATCCGGCTGAAGGGCATCAGCGTCCACGGTGAATGTGCCGAAGGCGGCCGGACGCTGGCCCAGGCGGACAGGCTCCGCATCTTCGAGCTGGCGAAGGAGCTCGGCCTCAACTTCCTCCGCCTCGCCCATTATCCGCACGACCGCGAGATGGCGAAGCTGGCGGACCGGCACGGCGTGCTGCTCTGGGAGGAAATCCCCGTCTATTGGCGTATCGACTGGCAGAACAAGGCCACGCTGGCCGACGCACAGCAGCAGCTCGACGAGCTTATCCGGCGCGACCACAACCGGGCCTCGGTGATCATCTGGTCGGTGGCCAACGAAACGCCTCAGGAGGCCCCCGGACGAACCGCGTTCCTGACCAAGCTCGCGCGGCGGGCCAAGCGCACCGACCCGTCCCGGCTGGTCTCGCTCGCTCTGTTTATGGAAGTGAAGGGCGGGCGCGCCGGCGTGTACGACCCCATCGGCGAGGAGTTGGACATCATCGCCTTCAACACCTATCCCCTCTGGTATGGCAACCACTTTGAACTGCCGCAGCTTGAGCCGGTGAAGTACAACAAGCCGCATTTCATCTCGGAATGGGGCGGCGGGGCGAGCATCGGGCTGCCCGGCAAGGGCCGCTTCAGCGAGGCGTATCAGGCGGACATCTATCGCCGGATGACCCAGGCCATCGGGCAGCAGCCGATTGTCGCCGGCACGTCGCCCTGGATTCTCGCGGACTTCCGCTCGCTGCTGCGCACCAACAGCGTCCAGCACCACACCAACCTCAAGGGACTGGTCGACATCACCAAGACGAAGAAGAAGCAGGCCTTCTTCGTTTACCGGGACTGGCAATACCAATAACTCCTGCCGAAGCGGAAGGCGACGATGGGTTCGGACGTATCGCCGATCACGGTCGAGATCACCCCCGCCGAGTTGGCGGACCTGCCGGGCATCACCGCGATCTACAACCGCGCGGTGCGTGAGAGCGTCTCTACCTTCCACGTTCAGCCGCGCACCGGGGCGCAGCAGATGGACTGGTTCTGCGACCACGACGAGCACCTCCCGATTATTGTGGCCAGGGCGGGCGACGCGGTCGTCGGCTGGGGCGCACTCAGCCTGTTCAGCGACCGCTGTGCTTACGCCCGGACGCTTGAGGACTCGGTTTACGTGGCCGAGGCCCATCGCCGCCGGGGCATCGGGCGACGGCTGCTGATGCGGCTGGTCGCGTTGGCCAGGGAGCAGGGCGGCCATTCCATCGTCGCCAAGATCGCCAGCGAGATGGCCCCCAGCCAAGCCCTTCACCGGGCCGTCGGCTTTCAAGAAGTCGGCCGCCTCCGCGAGGCAGGATACAAATTCGACCGTTGGCTCGATGTAACGCTGATGCAGTTGATGCTGCAGTAGGGGGGGGCGGCCTTCGAGAGGTTTGTACGACGCCATGGAGCGCGTCGGCCTTTTCTTGGCGGGCCGGATGCGTATAATACCGACCGTGTGAAATGTCCCGGCTTCGCGTATCCGGCAGAGGACCCGGCAGCATGAGGCAACTTGACTTGAGCGTCACCCGTTCCCAGAAGATTCTTACGGGCCTGGTGATTGCGGCGTGCCTGGCCATGGCCGCGGCGTCGTGGTTTCGGTTCGATGCGATCTGGACGCCGGGCGCGAAGCACCTTTCGACATCGCCGCTGGGATATCTGGCGCGGGTGGTGTCGGGCCTCGGTAACGTGGCGGTGCCGCTCGCGTTTTTTCTGATGCTGTGGTTGTTATGGGACGAAAAGCGGCTGGCGGTGAACGGGTTTCTGGCGATGGCCTTCAGCGGCGTAGGCTCGACGCTGGGCAAGGCCGTCTTCGTGCGTTCAAGGCCGGATTGGAGCGAGTATTCGTTTCCGTCGGGCCATTCCACGTTGATGTTTGCGGTGGCTTTTGTGCTGGGGCAGCGCTATCCGAAGCTGCGCTGGCTGTTCTATCTGATTGCCGCGGCGGTGGCCACCACCCGCGTGCTGTTGCGGAAGCATTATCCGTCCGATGTTTTTGCGGGCGCGGCCGTGGGGTTGCTGGCCGCGATGCTGGCGGTGGCCTTGGCCCGGAAGATTCCCGACCCGCCGGACCGGCGTTGGCTGCGCGTGGTGGCGGCGGTGTTGTTGGTGGCGTTGTGCGTGGATATGTATGTCGGTTCGCGCAAGATGCGGCGGATGGCCCGCGTGGTCGGCCCGGCCGTGGGGTTCGTGGTCGCGGTGCGCTGCGGGCAACTTTTCTATCGGTCGCGACGGCGGGGGAGCGAGGCGAGTTCGACGGGCTGACCGGGCGGCCGGAGTGCTGGAAATTCCCGCCGGGCGCGGGTATGATGAGGGCGAAAGCCAACGCAAAGGAGTCGGGGCGATGATCAAGCTGGGTTGTGGTGGAACGCTGGTGTTGTTGGTCGCGGCGGCGGGTGCGGTGGCCGTCTATAAGCCGGAATGGTTGCCGCCGGGCATCGGCTATCGCCCGCTCCCGGTGGAAATCTCCGCCCGCGAAGCGACCATCGGGGCATCCCATGTGCTGATTCTCGAAAACGTCGGCGAGGTCACGCTCAAGGACGTGCTGATTATCTGCTCCCGCAAACCGGTGGACACCACGATGGAATCGGACAACGAGCGCACCATCGTGGAGGTCACCAAGGAGAAGACCTTTACCGAGGAGGCTTGGCCGCCCGGGCGAACTATCCAGATCGGCTGGATGGAGGGCTGGGGCCTGAAGAAAGGCGACACCGTCCGCGTCAAGACCAAAGGCTTCCGCACCAAGTATTTTGAGTTCTGAGCGCGAGAGTGTCGGCAATGAAGCTGAACTACTATAAGGAAACCGACTCGCTCTATATCGAGCTTTCCGCCGAGCCGAGCGTCGAGAGTGAAGAGATCGCGGGTGGTATTGTTCTTGACTATGACGCCAAAGGCAATATCGTCGGAATCGACATTGACAACGCAAGCAAGAAAATCGACCTGCGGGAAATCATTCTTCACCGACTTCCCGCTGAGCGCGAGGCGCTCACCGTATAACCTCCCGCGTGGCGGCGTGGAAACCGTCATCAGAAAGGTAAACCGATGCTGACCCAGGACCAGGCGTTGCAAATCCACGAGACCTCGATGAATCTGCTGGAAAACCCCGGCTGCAAGATCGAGCACGACGAGATTGCCGCGATGCTGCTTCGGGCCGGCGCCCAGCCCGGCCACGACGCCCAGGTTGTCCGCTTTCCCCGCAACATGGTCGAGGAATATCTGGCGATGGCCCCGGAGACCGTCCGGCTTGCCAATCTGACGGGAGCGGTCGACGAAATGAAAGCGGGCGATGCCTCCTGCTTCTGGACCGGGGCGGCTCTGAACTACCTCGATCTCGACGGTTCCTGCCGCGAGATTACCTCGCAGGACCTCGCCGACTGGGCGCGGCTGATCGACGCGATGGACCAGGTACACGCCATTGTCGGCACCGCGATGTCCGATGTTCCGCCGCCCGCCCGCGACTTCGTCGGCCTCCGCGTGATGGCCGAGAACACCCGCAAGCATATCCGGGCGCTCTCCTTCACCTCCACCGGGTCCGAGGCGATGCGCGAGATGGCCGCGGTGCTGGCCGACGGCGACCTCAAGAACCGCCCGGTGCTGAGCATGGGCTTCACCGCGCACGGGCCGCTGCGCTGGACGCATCTGGCGCTCGATATCTACCTCAAGAGCGCGGGGGCGGGCATCCCGGTGACGGTCAACGGCGAACCCTCCTGCGGCGCCTCCGGCCCCGTGACGCTGGCCGGCAGTCTGTCCGTGGGCAACGCCGAGGTGCTCGCCGGCATCGTGCTCAACCAGGTCATCGAGCCGGGCCGCCCGGTCATTCATAACCTCGGCTTCTCGCATATTATGGATATGAAGACGACCATCGCCGTGACCGGCGGGCCGGAGGTCTGCCTGCTGGCCACCGCCGGGGCCAAGCTCGCTCAGCTCTACCGCCTGCCCTCCTGCTCGTGGATGTGTACCGAGGCGATGGTGCCCGACGAGCAGGCGATGATCGAATCGACCTTCGGCGCCCTCACACACGCCCAGGCCGGGGTCAACGTGGTCTGGGGCGTCGGCCAGCTCGACTCCGAAAAGACCATCTCGCCCGCCAAGGCGCTGATGGACAACGAAGTCATCGGGATGATGCGGCGCTACCTGCGCGGCATCGAGGTCAACCCCGACACGCTGGCCGAGGAGGTGGTCCGCGAGGTGGGCATCGCCGGGCATTTCATGGGCGCGATGCACACCTTCGAGCACTTCCGCACCGAGTTCTACGAGCCGAAGCTGCTCAACCGCGTCAGCCGCGACAACTGGGCCGGGAAAGGCTCCCGGACGCTCTCCGAGGTCGCCGCCGAGGCCGCTCGAAAGATTCTCACCGCCGAGCGGCAACCGCTGCTGGACGCCGACAAGCTCGCCGAACTCCAACGTATCGAGGCCGCCTATCTTCAGAAGCTGGCCTGAGCCGCACGGGGCGCATCGCCCCGGCCCCTCCGGAAAGGAGACCGCCTTTTTTGCTTTATGAAGAGCTGCATTACCGGGCTTACGGAAAGTAAAACAAGGGGCTGGACTTCTTCCACGTGCATCACTTGATGAAGGCGAAGCCGTTCGCGACGATTCATCTCTCGGCGGACCTGATGAAACCGGGCGACACCTGCATGGCGCGCGGGATCGTATCTCGAAACTGTTTACTCGGCATGGTGCGAATGGATGTTTGTACGGCACGCGCGTTATTGGGATATTCCGGTGCCATCCATAACCGTATATCAAGGCTCTTTCGCTACGGGGGCTTTCCCGTGGCACGGGCGGGACGCCCGTGCCACGTTTCGAGCAGGAGGCAGGAGGTTTGGCTGACGGCTGACAGCCGATAGCTTCTTCGAGTACGAGCACGAGTACGAGCAGGAGCACGAGGCAGGCCCATGCCCCCGTGCTCCCGCTCTCCCGCGCGCCCGCGCCGCGTCACTTGCGCCGGGCGTTGCCGATGGCTTCGGAGGTGCGCAGGGCGCGGCCGTAGAGGCGCAGGCTCTCGACGCGGCCCTCCACGTCGGGGGCGACCCGCAGTACGGGGGAGCCGTTGACGTCAACAAGCTGCGGACTGAACCGGCCCCAGCCGTAGTTGCGGTAGTCGCCGCCATCCACCACCACGCCGTCGATGACGAACACGATGAGCTTCGGCCCGCCGTCGACGATGATGCTTACGTGGTGCCGCTCGCCGGCGCGGAGCAGGCCCGGCTCGGTATGCCAGCGGTTCTCGGCGAATTCGTCGTTGAGTACCATCTCGATTGCACCGCCCGGAGCGGTCAACAGGGCCACGCCCCGGCCGCACTCGTTCCGAGCGTCCAGCACCGTCTGGCCCGCCGCCAGATCATCGAGCGTGAGGTCCAGGTCGAGCGTGAAGCCCGCCCGGGTGTCTTTCATTCTCATCGTCAAGGTGGAGTGATCGCGGGTGTTGAACGCGGGGAGCGTGGGCATCGGGACCTCGGCGGGCATCGAGCCGGAGTGCTCCAGCAGCAGGTCGTCGGTTGCCGCCTCGGAGCGGCCTTCGAGCTGGCCCCACATCCCTTCGAGCAGGGTCGGGTCGACTTCGTGTACGCGGCCCGTTTCCTTCTGCGTCTCGGTGATGAAATAGCGCCCGTCGTCCTCCAGGAAGTCGGGATAGCTCATCCGCACCATCGGGTCGTCGTGGTAGAGCAGAATCTCCGGCTCCGACCAGCGGATGGTCTTGCCCTGCGGCGTGTCGGCCTCGACGCCGCCGCACAGCCAGACGGGGTTGCGCCCGTCGTAGGGAACGCCGGGGTTGGCCTCGGCGGCCTCGCGGATAAAGCGTCCGCCATGGTGATGGAACCAATAGAGGAACTTGCCGTTATCGCATCGCCAGAGAAAAGTCGCCGCGCGCGGGTGCTTCATCAGTCGTCCGTCCGCGAAGGTCTGATACGCCGGCTCGGTCCACGTCCGGCCCTTGTCGCGTGAGATGGCGTAGGCCGGGTAGCCGTCGATGGTGCGATAGACGCAATAGAATGAGCCGTCGCTGAGCACCGCGTAGCTCTGCTCCTCGGCGACCGTTCCGCCGCCGGGCGGGGTGCGCAGGCCGTAATCGCCCTCCGGCAGCGTCTCCCAGGTGATGTTCGCCGGGTCGCTCTCGGTCAGGAGCGTCCTGCTGGCGAGGAGCACGCCTTCGGAGCGGCAGAAGAAGCCGGGGCCGAAGCGGCCGACCTTGTGAAACGAGATGAACGCCTCGCCGTCGTGGATGAACGGCCGGCCGACATTCCACCCGTAGCGGATTCGCCCGTTGCTGGTGTTGGTGCGGTCGATCTCCATCTCGCGGATCGGGATCGGCGTGCGCCGGTCGCACCAGGTACGCCCGCCGTCGTCACTGTACTTGAACACGAAGTAGCCGAGGGAGTCAACCCGCTTGCAGACGCCGCCCTTGTACGGCGGATCGTCGGCGGGGATCTCACGGATATTGTCGGTGTTGTGGTCGTAGAAGCAGTAGACGCGGCCGGTCGGCACCTTGAGCAGGACCGCGTACGACGCCTCCGGCCCGCCCGGCGGCTCGACGTGGACCGGATCCGACCAGGTCCGCCCGTAGTCGGAGCTGCGCATGGTGATGACGCATTGGCCCGGCTGGCCCTCGTGGCCGGGGCCGGTGGTCACACAGCACAGCCACGCCCCGTCGTCGGTCTTCACGACATACGGCTGGTCGGCATATGCCACCGTCGGAATTTCAAAGCCCTGTGTCACATGACGCGGATCGCTGCATTCGCTCATCGGATCCAATTCTCCTGTACGGTGCCTTACAAATATATGGTTCCTTTCCCAACACTTGGGAAGAAGGATACAAACAACGGCGACCCCGCGCTATCTTGTGGTTTGAACCCAAGCCAGGCAGGAGGTTGCCATTGTTCAAAAAACAGTGTATCAAATTATTGGGCGTTTGGGAAGAGTTCTTGTGGATATGGCGCGGCGTTTTTTCGGCGGGGAAGCGAAGTCTACGGCCGCAGGCATGGATCGCATTGATTCCCGACAGGCAGGACTCCACAGGCGTGACGCTTAACGCCATTCCGCTTTTGTCTTCCTATGATATTGTTCTGCGTGTGTTTGTTCTGCAACGGGCTTTCGAATCCCCCGGTTGTTTTTCTTGACTCCCTCCAGCTATTTACTCTGGCTTCACGATTGGGGCTTCCCAAGCACATCCGTCAGAAAACCGGCGGCACGCTCCGGAATGTTCTTCTCGAAGCCGCTCAACCCGCTCCCGCGCACGTTCTTGATCAGCGTCTCCAGGTCTTGGCCAGCGCGGCGGCTTGCTTGCCGATGTCGGCCTTGGCTTCCGCTTCGGTCTCGGTGATATAGAAGCGGTTGCGCCAGGCGTTGACCAGGACGTGCATCCCGCGTTCCAGCTTACGCGCGTTCTCTCGAAGCGCCCGGAGCTTCTCCGAGCCGGCGGCGACCCGCGCCCACTGCTTCGCCCCCGGCGATCCGCCGTCGTTATCCGAGTTCCCGCCGCAGGAGACAATTTCCTGATGGACCGGTCCCACGCCAGCGCCCCCATCGTCAAGTTGCTGTTGAACCCTCCCTTGAACGTTCGGCTGAAAGCGGGCACCTTCAACGGGTTCTACAGCTTATCCTACCGGACTTGGCTTAGAATGCAAGGCCCCTCTCGTGCTCGTGCTCCCGCTCGAAATGACGCACGGGCGGGATGTCCGTGCTACGGCGGATTCCCGTTCGCAATCCCTGTCTTAAGGCGGTATAATCGGCTCACTCGCGGGTGTCGCCGGTCACGAGGCGACCGATTGGGAATAAAAAGAGGAGACGTCAGATGCCCCATCCGGACGGTTTATTTCTGGGGCTTGATTTAAGTACCCAGGGGCTTAAAAGTACGATTATTGATGCCTCTCTGCGGGTGGTTTACGAGCAGTCGGTCAATTTTGACCGGGATTTGCCTTCCTACGGAACCCGGGGCGGAGTGCGGGTGGCGGCGGATGGATTGACCGTGACCGCTCCGGCCCGGATGTGGGTGGCTGCTCTGGATTTGTTGCTGACCAGGATGCGCGAAGCGGGCGCTCCGCTCGCGGAGGTTGTCGCCGTCTCCGGCTCCGGCCAGCAGCACGGCAGCGTCTGGTTGAACCGTTCAGCGGGCGGGCGGCTGAGGCATCTTGACGCGGGCCAGACGCTTGAGGCGCAACTGGCAGATATTTTCTCGGTCGCCGATTCGCCGGTGTGGATGGATTCCAGCACGAGCACCCAGTGTGCCGCCCGGGAGCAGGCTCTGGGCGGGGCGCAGGCGGTGGCCGACCTCACCGGCTCCAGAGCTTATGAACGGTTCACCGGCAACCAGATCGCAAAGATTTATGAGACGCAGCCCCAAGCCTATGCTGCCACGGAACGAATCTGTCTGGTCAGCTCGTTTGTGCCCACCCTCTTGACCGGTGCTTTTGCACCCATCGATGCCAGTGACGGGTCCGGGATGAATTTGATGGACATACACACCCGGCGCTGGGCAAAGGCCGCCCTGGACTGCACCGCTCCGGAATTGGCAGAGAAGCTGGGCGAGCCGGTTGCGTCGCACCAGGGGGTCGGCACGCTGCATCCTTATTACGTCAAGCGTTACGGATTTCCGGACGCCGTCAAGGTGATCGCCTTTTCGGGCGATAACCCAAACAGCCTCGTGGGCCTGCGTCTACGGGACCCGGGGGATATGGCGATCAGTCTGGGAACCAGCGATACCGTGTTCGGTTATCTTGCGGAGGCCAGGCCCTCGGCTTCTGAGGGGCATATTTTTGCGAATCCGGTGGACCCGAAGGCCTACATGGCGCTGCTCTGTTACAAGAACGGCTCTTTGACCCGCGAATTCATGCGGGATCAAGCGGCCGATGGCTCCTGGGAAACCTATGCGGCGCTGCTGGACGCCACGTCTCCTGGAAATGGCGGGCGGATCGGATTCTATATCCGTGAGCCGGAGATCACCCCGCCCATTCTTCAAACCGGCGTATGGCGTTTTGGCTCGGACGACCGTCCGGTGGAACATTTTTCGCCGGCAGAGGATTGCCGGGCGGTGTGTGAAGGGCAGTTCCTGTCGATGCGTTTGCACGGCGGACATGTCGGCTTTGAACCGGGCCGAATACTGGCCACCGGCGGCGCCTCGGTGAATCCGAGCGTGATCCGGGTGATGTGTGATGTTTTCGGCGTTCCGGTTTATGTGGCGGAAACCGCCGATTCGGCCGCCTTGGGGGCAGCCTATCGAGCCTTGCACGGCTGGCGTTGTGCGGCGGCCGGCGGCTGGGTTCCGTTCGGGGAGATTCTGACGGCGGCGAAGCCCTTCCGAAAAGCGACCGACCCGAATCCGCAGGCGCATGCCGTCTATACCGGGATGCTCGAACGATATGACGCTCTGGAACAGCGCGTAACCTCCGGCCATAGATGACCCTCAGAGGGCGGAAGACCGGTCTCGCTCGGCGACGGAGACGTGGTCAACCAACGCCGTTTCGGCGGTGGCTGTGGCGCCCAGATCTTCCGCTATCCCGCGTGAAGCTCTTGCCGCGCGGGGAAGGGAACTCACTCGGGATTCGCGTTACTCGGTTTCTTCGGAAGCGCCTGACTCAGGTTTTCGGCAGTGAGGACGGTGTAGTATTGCCGGAAGTATTCGTCGGCGTTTCGGGCGGCAAGAGTGCGTTGCTCAGGTGCTCGGTGCCGCAGGATGCCGGCATGGTGGGCGACGGCGACCGCCGCTCCTCGACGAATCAAGGTGAGAATCGGCGAGTCGATCTCGAAAAGCTCGCCTAGAAAAGCCAAGCGTCCGCCGCGGGCGACGAACCGCTCCATCTCCGCTGTGACCGGGGCTTTGTCGATCTGCCCGCGTGCAAGGACGACCACGATGTCCGGATTACAGTCTGCGATTAACCTGCCCAGGCATGCCGTATAGGGCTGGTCCTCTCCCAACTGGAGTGCTCCGGGGTCATAAGTCTTGAGCGTATGGCCCTGCTCGTACAGGGCATCGATCAAGGCTCGGTCCCCCTCAGCATAGGGCCCGGTCTCGCGACTTGAGAAGCGGAGCACGCCCACAATCAGGTCGCTGCCCGGCTCGGCGATCTGCTCGACGACGCGGGCGACTTCGATCCCCAACTGCTGCTCGAAATCCTCGCGGACAAAAGCCCCCGACTGCTTTTCGTCGGGGCTTAATCGCCATATCAACACCCCCACCGCCCCACAGATCAGCAGGGCTGCGAACAGCCAGGCCAGCGTAAACCCGCGCTTCCTCTTCGATGTGTGCCCAATACAATCCAATGCGGTGCTCCTGTTTACAAACCAAGATGGGATAAGCATTAGAAGGAATCGACCGTCGGGTCGTTCAATCCGTTCCAGAGGGCCGGGTTTCCCGTGCCGCCCACCCCGGTCGGGTCGTTGCTGTCATAGCCCGCCTCTTCCATAGTCAACGTCTGTACGTGTCCGTCGGCAAACAGCGCATTGAACCGCCCATTATGGCGCGGGTCGGCGGGACATTGCAGGGGCGAGCCGTGATTGGATGCGCCCCAGCGGCCTTGGAGGTTCACGGGCGGGTCCAAGGTGTAGGCGTGTGGCTGGCCCGTCATTCCCTTTTCACCGAAGGCGTCCGCCACAAGAATGGTGCTGGCCGGTGCGGCGATGGAGCTTTCACTCACCGGATAATGACGTTTCAATTCGGCCGGGCTCATCGGGTAAAATGGGCCAAAGGTCATCCAGTTGTATCCATAGGAGCCGGTGCGGGCATAATCCCCACGGTTCACGCCGGCGATCTGATAGGCCGAGCTCCCGATTTCCGGGCATCGAAGCACGTTGTTCACAATCTGATTGCCTGTGGCTGGACTACTTTCGTTTGTCGGGTCTTCGACTCCCCCGCCCAGATACGGCGCGATGGCAGTGATCCAACGTGTGCCAACACCTGTTTTCCAGCGAACAGACGGATAAAGGCCGTTGTTTGCGTTTGTGTACATCGCAAACGCAACTCCGATGTTCTTCAGGTTCGAGATGCACATCGCACTGCGGGCCTCAACCCGTGCGCTCCCCAGAGCGGGCAGCAGCATCCCGGCCAGAATCGAGATGATCGCGATCACCACCAACAGCTCAATGATTGTAAAGGCTCGCTTCGCCCCGCCAACAGCAATTCGATCCATAACATAACCCTTTATGCAACAGTATGGCCGGGTGTTCAAGAGTTTATACGACCGTCAGGGAGCAAATGGGACAGAATATTTTCGCGGCCACGACATTTATCCGGTCACTGGGGGGTGGCTCCGAAGAGCTTGCCTGGGATGATCGGATATGCCCGATTAGGTGTGATACGTCGTCGCCGGCGGGCGAGACGCGGAAGTTCGCGGAGACGACAATCTTAGTCAACGCCATGGCGATGGCGAAGCCATCCACAGAAGCCTTACTGTCATGGCGTCGTCTCTCCCGTCCCGCGGCACGTCCGGTATCGTTCGGCGAGGCTGCGCAGCGCAATCGGCACGCTGTAGGAGGGGTATTCTTTCCCTGCCAGCTTCGCCTTCATGAAAAAATGCGCTCGGAAGAAGTCCGGCCCCTTGTTTTCCTCGATCCAGTCGGCATAGGCGTCCATGGCGGCGCAGGCCTCTTCCAACAGCTTCACGTTCGCCGCGTCGGACCGCTCCAGGCAAAGCGCGGAGGCGCGGGCGCCCCTGGCCGTGCGGCGGACCGCTTCCATGAACACGATGGCATCCTCGAAGCAGCCGGTCAGGTAGGCGAAGTCGTCCGGCTTGAGGTCGGCCCGGACGCTTTCGATCTCGCGCAGGGCTTCCCGCGCGGCGGCGTCCGCTTCCGCGCTGTCGCGCAGAAACGTATCGAGCGCCACGCCGGCGGCGCCCACCTGCCAGAGCTTGAAATCCTGGTGGACCAGTTCGTCGTAGGGTTTATCCACCACCAGCTTGCCGGGTTCGGTCGCGAACAGTGTCCAGGCCCGGTTGTGTGCTCGGGGCTGCCATTTTCCGACAGACAGGCCGCTGTGATCAATCAGGCCCAGCCGGGAGGCGCTCAGCCCCTTTTTGATGATGTCGCCGCTCTTCTTGAGAGCCGAGACCACCGCGGGCGCCGCTGCGGCGCCGAAGCGTCGCGAGCACCAGTCCAGCCAGCATGCGTCAATCGGTCGCGTCGGCTCCCACAGCGCCTCGCCCACGGCAAGGACGTTGATGGCGTTGACGTCATCGAGTGTGCCCAGGGGTGTCAGCATCTGGCCGTTGAGGCGTACATAGGCGAGCTCCGCCCCGAGCTCGGCGGCAGCCTTCGCGCCCCGGACATGCGGG
>CAZBCO010000249.1:0-6555 GCA_964490295.1 uncultured Planctomycetota bacterium | reverse complement strand
AAGGCCGGGCGCGAGCATCTGGTTTTGCTGGTCTCACGCGGAATTCACACCGCCTTCATCGAGGTTGAAACGCCCTGGGTTAACAAGTAGAATCATGGTTCACTTACTTGCCGGGTCAACCCCCGGCGCAACAGGAGGACAGCTATGTCCGGTTTGAAGCGCGTGTTGAGTGTGTTGTGTGTCGCCGTGTTGCTGGGGGGCGTGGCCTTCGCGGGCGACGACCTGAAGGCGGGCGGACGCGAGCTGGCCAAGAAGCACGGGGCCGCCATCGTGCCCGTGAAAATCGTCAGCTCGTTGCAAATCACCCGTAACGGCCAGGCCATGCCGGCCCGCGAGAACGAGTCGGAGGTCTTCGCCACCGTGCTCGACGCGACCGGCCTGATGGTCACCTCCAACCTCGCCGCCGACCCGGCCGCCTCGGTGGGGGCGAGCCAGCCCGGCATCCAGGTCGAGTCCAACATCAAGAGCGCCCGCCTGCTTCAGCCGGACGGCACCGAGCTGGCCCTGAAGATCGTGCTGCGCGACAAAGACCTCGACCTGATGTTCCTGCGCCCGGAGAAGCCCGCCACCCTGACCCACGTGAACATGGGCAAGACCGGCCCGGAGATGGGCCTGATGGACGACCTGCTGGTCCTCTCGCGGCTCGGCGCCGTCGGCGACCGCGAAGTCAAGGTCTCCCTCTCCACCATCGAATCGGTGATCACCAAACCCCGCCGCTTCTATGTCACCAACTTCATCGCCGGAATGACCGCCCTGGGCTGCCCCGCGTTCAACAGCAAGGGCCAATTGGCCGGTGTGATCGTGATGCGCGTTCAGGCCGGAGCGTCGAGCGACCGCCTGCCGGTGGTCCTCCCCGTCGCGGACATCGCCGAGGACGCCGCCCAGATCGAGCCGCCGGACAAGGAATAACCCGCCGCCGAAAGCGGGAAATCGTGTCAAACCCCACGGGCCGGGTGGGCCGAAAGGCTTTCACCCGGCCCTGGGTTTATGGGGGGTGTGTCGGAAGGCCTCGCCGAGAGCTCGCGGGCTCAGCGGATCATGTGGGCGTTGGCCCAGTTGGTCAGGTCGCCGAAGTGCATGTTCTCGCCGAACTCCACCTTCAGCGTCAGCGTCTTGACGCCCTGCATCGGGAGGTCCACCTTGACCGGGCCGGTCGCGCGGGTCAGGCCGTCCTTGCGGAAGACCTCCTTGCCGTCGGCCAGCACGGCCACGTTGACGTTGCCCTGGCGGTTCACGTCGGCGTCGTCGATGCCCACCAGGGCGGCGAACTTGCTGAACTGCTTGTCCAGCGTGTAGGTCAGCGTCATCCCGGCGAAGGTGCCCAGCCCCTTGCGCCAGACCTTGTCGCCCATCCGCATCGGCTTGCGGTCGTAGTTGCGGTCGGCGGCGTGGGGCCAGGTCCGGTCGCCGCTGAAATAGGGCGTGGTCTCGGCCTTCGCCGGGGTCAGGTCCGAGAGGTACACCAGCTTGCCCTGCTTGAAGCTGATGTCCAGGAGCCGCTCGGTTTGAAGCTCCACGGTCGGCCCGGCCAGCAGCCGCAGGCGGATGACCTGGCCCTGAGACGGCTCCAGTTGTCCGGTGACCACCGAGCCGTCGAGGCACCGGGCCAGCGTCAGCAGCGAGGGCGGTCGCGGGCCGCGCTTCCGGGCGGCGAAGGCCAGGCCCAGCAGGCGCCGGTGCGGCAACGGCAAGTTCCCCAGGGCCGCCTTGAGCGTGACCGTCTCGGCGTCGAACCCGGTCAGAATCCCCGGCATCCGGTCGCCGTTCGCCAGAAAGGCCACGTCGTTCTTCTGGGGATTGTCCAGCAGTTGGGTGCGGAGCTTGTCCGGGTCGTCCACCGCCTGGCCCGTGCGGCGGAATTCGAGGGCCAGCAGTTTGTCGATGGGCAGGGTGACCTCGCCCAGGGCGGCGCTGCGGACGGTCACCTCGGTGGGCGAGCCTTTCACCAGCTTGCCCGCCACCCGGTCGCCGTCGGGAAGGTAGAGCACCACGCCGTCCAGCAGGGGTTCGGCCTCGTGATGCTCGTGGAAGGTGATGCTCATCAATTCGTCCGCCGGGAGCGCCACGCGGTCGCCCTCGTCGGGCTTGACGCTCAACACGCCCCGGGCATCGACGGCCTGCAAGGTGCCGCTGACGGTGCGGTCTTCGATGGTCACAAACTCGGCGGCTCCGGCCCGCCCCGCCGCCAGCGCCAGCACCGCCATGCACAAGACTCGCCTCATCCGTTTCTCCATTCGTTTATTTTTCCGACGGGCGTTGGGCGAAGGTCAGGTCCCACGTGCCGCCGGGCAGGATGGTAATCATAAACGACCGCTTCCGGCCGTGCCAGATGACTTTGCCGCCGCGATGCAGGGCGTCGAGGATGCCGGGGATGGACGCTTCGGGCACCTCGTTGTAGGCCAGGGCCGCGGTGAGCTTCTTGTCCGAGAAGTGAAAGTTATACCCTTCGGGAAAGCCCTTGAGCACGTCCTCGAAGCTCTGGCCGCGCTTCTGGAACAGAGCGATCAGCGTGGCCGGCTTCTCCGCCTTCTTCATCACGGTGTAGGTGACCGATTCGATGAGGTTGCCGTCGCGGCGGAAGTGGACCTCGCCCCAGCCGTCGTGCTCGAAGGGGTTGGCCTCCTCGCCCAGCCGGAAGGCGGGCTGCAGGTCGCGGGCCAGCGCATCGGGCACCACCACCTTGACCGCGTACTTGCCGGGCCGCAGGGCCTGCGTCAGCGGCGTCCGCCCCAGCAGCCGATACTCGCCCCAGACGCGGGCTTCGGGGCAGTCGAACGCCTTGGCCCAGACCTCCGCACCGACCGGAACGGACGAGACCCAGAAGCGGTCCTCCTTCGGCCCAGGCATCGGCAGGATGGTGCGCGGCTTGCCGCTCCCCGCGTAGCGGGTGTGGTTCTTCAGGGCCTTGACCTCGGCCAGGGGGAACTGCACCACGCGGCCCGCGCGGGTGCCCTCGGCGATCTTCCCCTCGAAATAGCACCGCGTCGTGTTCTCCACCACGCCCTCCACCAGGTCGCCCCGCTTGCCCTGGAGCACGGCCTTGACCGCGGTGTTGCCGCCCTCCTCCGGGGTGAAGGTCGCCGTCTCGATCTGCGTCAGCCAGAGCTGGACGCTCTTGCCGTCGGAGGTCAGCGGCAGGTGGTCGAGCGTCGCGGTGTGCCCGTCGGCCGTGGACGCCGGCCGGACCTTGAAGGCCACCGCGTTCAGTCGCATCTTGATATCCAGCGTATCGGTCAGCGTGGCCTCCAGCTCGCCGCCCGCCGCGGACGCCGCCGCCGCGAGGACCATCGCCAAGCTCAGCATCGCCGCCCGACCGGTCATCCGTTCTCTCCCATAAAATGCTCGGCCACCGCCCGCAAGTCCGGCTGCCGGATGATGCCGCGCTCGGTGATGATCCCGGTGATGTATCTGGCCGGGGTGACGTCGAACGCGGGCGAATAGACCCGGACGCCCTCCGGCGCGGTGCGGCGTCCGAACCCGTGGGTGACCTCGGAGGCCTCGCGCTCCTCGATGGGAATCTGGCCGCCGGTGTCCAGCGAGAGGTCAAAGGTCGTGGTGGGCGCGGCGACGTAGAAGGGCACCTTGTGCGCCGAGGCCAGCACCGCGACGGAGTAGGTGCCGATCTTGTTCGCGGCGTCGCCGTTCGCCGCGATGCGGTCCGCGCCGACCACCACCAGGTCGATCTTGCTCTGGCGCATCACCAGCCCGGCGGTATTGTCGCAGATCAGCGTCACCTCGACGCCCGCCTCCATCAGCTCCCACGCGGTCAGCCGCGCGCCTTGCAGCAGAGGCCGCGTCTCGTCGGCATAGACGCGGATATTCTTGCCCTGCTCCTGGGCGGCGTAAATCACCGCCAGCGCGGTGCCGTAGTCCGCGGTGGCCAGCCCGCCGGCGTTGCAGTGGGTCAGCACCGTGTCGCCGTCCTTCAGCAGCTTCGCCCCGTGTTGCCCGATGCGCCGGCAGAGTGCCCGGTCTTCCTCCCAGATGGCCTGCGCCTCGTCGAGGAGGCATTGCTTGAGCGCTTCCGGCGGCCGGTCGCCGCAGTCCGCCGCCACCCGCCGCATCCGGTCCAACGCCCAGAACAAGTTCACCGCGGTGGGGCGCGAGGTGGCCAGGTAGTCGGCGGTCTTCGCCACCGCCGACCGGACCGCGCCGGCGTCGCCCGCCACGGCCTGCACGCCCAGCACCACGCCCATCGCCGCGGCCACCCCGATGGCCGGAGCGCCGCGCACCCGCAGGGCCTTGATCGCCTCCCACAGCGTCGGCACATCGCGGCATTCCAGGAACACCAGCTCGACCGGCAGCCGCGTCTGATCGATCATCCGCACGCAACCGTCCACACCGCCCATCCATTCGATTGTCGGTACCGGCATAGCATCTCCTCACAACGGCAACCCGTGTCTGTTTCCTCTCCCCTGATTGTACCCGCGCCCTGCCCGTCGGTTCAAGAAGAATCGCCGGCGTTCTCCGCGCGTGGCCGGGTTCGGCCCGCCGCCCCTGCCGCCGCGAACACGCAAATCAGGGGCATGATCGGGTGCCGAAAACGGCACTCGGCCTGCGGCCCGCCGGAGATTACCAGAAAATACAAGGCCACCAGCACCACTGCGACGCCCGGCGCCCGGCCCGCCGCTCCAAGCCGGAACAAGCCCACCAGGGCCAACAGCAGGTATCCGCCCAGCAGCAGGCCCAGGGCCAGGGTGCTCCAGAACACCAGCGGCCTCTCGCGGAGCAGCATCCGGGCGGTCTCCGCCAGGCCCCGGTCCACGACCACGCCCAGCAGCCCGCCGGACGTCGGATAGAGATTGAACAGCTTGAGGTAATCGACCGCTCCCGGATCCAACAGCATCCGCAGCATGCCCTGAGCGTGGTTGGCGGCGGCGACGCGCGGATGCTCAAGCAATATCTCTTTCCCCGCGGTCGCCAGGGAGTCCAGCCGCTGCGCCCGGCTCAACCCCGCCTGGTCCGGATGCCGACGGAGGTAGGCCGCGTCGTCGTGATAGCCCCATTCGCGTTGCACCTGGTAATAGGGCCGGCCCTCGACCGCCGCGGTCACCGCCGCCGCGTGATAGAAATAGAGGTTCACCGAGCTGATCCCGCTGAAGCCCCGGTAACCCGCCACACGGCGGTTCCGAACGTGCCAGGGCAGCACACAGAGCAGCACCACCAGGCCGAAGGCCAGGGCCTGCCCGACCCCGACCGCCCGCTCCCGCCGCCGCACCCCGGCGCGGGCCACCAGGCCGACAAAGGCCAGGCCCGCGAGCGGATAGGCGATGGGGCGCACGTAAATCGCCGCCGCCAGGGCCGCCGCCCCCCACACCAGCGGCCACCAGCCGCCGGAGCGAAGATGCCGAAGCAGGCCAAGCACAAAAGCCATCGCCAGAAACGTGAACAGGGTCTCGGTCAGCAGTTTGTTGGCGTAGAGGATCGAGAGCGGCTCGACCGCGTAGAGCAGCGCCGCCAGGGCGGCCACGGTGCGCCGTCGGAACAGCAGCCAGGCGATGCGATGCACCAGCACCAGCGTCGCACAGCCCAGCACCGCCTGGAGCAGCAGAGCGGTCGCCACCGGATAGCCCAGGTGGACGCCCGGCACCAGCGCCGTCGGATAGCCCGGCGTTCGGATAATCTCCGGGGTGTCGCCTTTGGCGAAGCTCCCGCGCCGGGCCAGGCCCTCGGCCAGGGCCAGGTAGTCGCGTGAATCCGGCGCCGAAAAGGCCGCCCAATCCGCGGTCACGGCCAGCACAGCCAGCAACAGCAGCAGGCGAAGGCCCAGGGCCAACCAGACCGCCGACCGAGGCGTCGGGCACGGTTCACGCTTTGCGTCAAGCTCCGCCATCATCGCCACCCTGTTTGAGAAACCGCCCGGCCGTTTCGTTCCGGGGTTCGGCCCGCCGCCACTATACCCGCACCTTCGCGGCTTCGCAACCGTCCGGTTGGGGTCCGGGGGCGCACCCCGGCGAGCGGAGCGGGCGCAAAAAAAAGCCCGCGACGGCTTTCGCCGCCACGGGCCTTCGTTTCGTTGCCGCGTTAAATCACACGGCTCGCATCTCAACCGTCAACCTAGTTGGGGTCGTCTTGGTCGAGATGGGAGTAACCTGCAATCGTGCCACCGGGCACGAACTCGACGTGAGCGTCGAAGAACACCACGTTGATGCCGTCGCTGTGGTTCGGGACCGCGTCATTGCCCGTGTTGGTGCCGTCCCGCTTGTCGGCGGCCATCGCCGAAGAGCTCGGCAGGGCAGACTCCGTCCAATTCTCGTTGGAGCTGTCGATACCAACGTAGCTGCAATTAGCGATCTTGGTACCATCGTAAGATTTCGTGCTTAACTGGGTGGAGTCGTCGTCCGTTGCCGGGCAGACGAACACCCGAGGCTCGCTCACGATACCTTCCCAGTACAGCGACATGACCCACTCAGTACCTGAGAACGTCGCGTTCTCAGCTCCAGGAACCGAGTAAACCGAGTTCCTACCCTTCGTGCTCATGTACATCGCCATACCCTTGCCAAGCTGGCTGAGGTTAGCGGTGCACCGAACCTTGCGGGCCTCATCACGAGCGCG
>CAZBCO010000248.1:0-3505 GCA_964490295.1 uncultured Planctomycetota bacterium | reverse complement strand
CCCACCCCCCCGGGGTGTCCGTAACCGCCCCCGGGGGGGCGGGTATGGCCGGGCGCGCGCAACATACACGCAGGCGCGCAGCGTATCTTGCCGGCACGGCAAGATGGCATCTTCCAACGACTGGAAGATGCGCATCTTCGGAAGTTCCGAAGATGGCCCCAATAGCTCGGTGCAGAACTCTGCACGTACCTATCGCAGCGGCAACCACCATCGCCACCGGCCAAGGCATGGTTCCTTCCGGCGCGAGGGTTCTTCCTGACCGCGGCGGGAACGGTCGCCAACGGCATCAGAGTTTGTCTATTAACGCGCGAACATCGGAGGCGGCAACGTGCAACTCACGGAAAGACAGCGGCTTGTCCTGGCGGGCGTCCTGAAAGACCACCGTGCCCTTATTAACATGCCCACCGACCGCGACACGGGCCTGTCGGGAGATCGGCTTGGCCGTCGGCGGCTGGTCGTCCGCGACGCCCAGGCCGGGCTGGTGCCGATGAACCTGGCCGGCTGGATCGGCCACGCGCCCACGCCCAGCGAGTGCGTGCTGTTCCACCGCGAGTACGCCCGCCTGGAAGGCCTTGGCCTGGTGGAGCGGCACAACCTGCGCGGGGGCACCCGCACGTCGCACTTGCGGCTCACGGCGGCGGGCCGGTGGGCTGCCGAAGGCCTGCTGGCCGAAGAGGCGGAAGAGGCCGCCATCGCCGCCGCCGAGGCGATGGACATCGCCAACCTGGACTTCTCGGCCGTCGAGTTGCCGGGGATGGCCTTCGCGGACGACGCCCCCTGACGCGCCACGTTGGCCCGTGTTCGCAAGAGAGAGACCCGGTCGCCGTGGCGGCCGGGTCGTGGGAGGTGGAGGCGTGGTGGCGTTACTTGACGGACTCGAACATGCCCCGGGCGGTCTTGCGGAACCGGGACTTGTCCTGCTTCGCGGCGATCTCGCGAATCATGGCCGAGTACAACGTCGCCCAGGGCGTCGCGCCCTTCGTGGCCCAGTAGCCCTTGGCCAGCGCCGTCTCGGTGATGGCCTTGGCGTTCATGGGCTCGCCGGCCTCGGCCAGCACCTTCGCGGCGGCATCGAGGCCGCTCATCTTCTTCGCCGTGGTCTTCGGCGCGGCGGTCTTGCCGGTGGTCGCCTTGGCAGCCTTCTTCGTGGTCTTCTTCGCCTTCGTCATGATCGTCTCCTCGTGGTTGAGCCCGGCGACGCGCCGGGCGGTTGGTTGTTCAGCTTCGGCTCGGCCGCAGGATGTCGCCGCTGGCGAACCGCGAGCGGTACGACGGCGTGCGCGGTTGCGCCGGCGGCAGCCACGCCGTGATGCGTCCGCTGGCCTCGACCTGGGCGGCGTAGATGGCCACCCGGCGTTGGCGCTCGGGGTCGGGCAGTTCGGCCTCGGTCCGGTGGTGGGCGTCGATGGCCCGCCGCGCCTCGGTCAGAATCCGCATCTCGATCTTCTGTTCCGCGTGCATGTTGCGCTCCTTTCCGCTGTCGATGGCAGCGGGCACATGAGGGCGAATGCGGGCGGGGAAGCCAAGGAGAATAACTGCCTTTCAGACAAGTATTTATGGTCGCAACACGGCGGGAATTGGCTTGATGTTCTCGCGGGTTTGGCCCTCCTGAAGGAGGCGGTTTGAGCCGCCGGAAAGGACGATGGACATGGCGAGAAAGAGCACGGTGAAGGCGGTCGGGTACGCCCGCCGCAGCACGGACCTCCAGGAGCGGTCGATCCCCGACCAGAAGGCCTACATCGAGCGCTGGGCGGGCGAGAACGGCCACGTCGTCGCGCGGTGGTACGTGGACGACGCCATCAGCGGCACGAGCACCCGGGGCCGGGACCAGTTCGAGCAGATGATTGCCGACGCGGAGAACGGCCGGGACTTCGACTCGGTGCTGGTCTACGACATCAGCCGGTTCTCGCGCGGCGGCACCAACGAGACGGGCTACTACCTCCACCGGCTGAAGATGGCGGGTGTCGAGGCGGTCTTCTGCGCCGAGGGCATCCCCGAGGGCGACGAGGGCGAGCTGCTCCAAGGCGTCAAGAGCTGGCAGGCCCGGCAGTACTCTGTCAAGCTGGCCCGCGACTCCATTCGCGGCTCGCTGTCCAACATGACCGTTCGGAAGAGCCGGTTGGGCAGCCAGGCCCCGTTCGGCTACGACCGCCAGTTCATCGCCGCCGACGGCAAGGTGCTGCGCGTCCTCCGCGAGATGCCCGACGGCAGCCGACAGGAGTTCTCGCCCGACGGCAAGCTCGTGCGGGTGCTGCCCAAGGGCGAGCGGCTGCCCAAGGCCAGGTCCGACACCGTTCGGCTCATCCCCAGCCTGCCGGAACGCGTGCGGACGGTTCGGCAGATATACGAGTGGTGCGCCGGCGGCGTGGGCCTGCGTACCATCGCCATGCGGTTGAACGCCGCGGGCATCCGCACCCCGATGGGCTGCCGGTGGGAGCACGCCTCGGTGTCCAGCCTGCTTCGGAACCCGGCCTTCAAAGGGACGCTGGCGTGGAACCGCTCGACCAAGGCCAGGATCAACGCGCCCTCGCCTGACGGAACACTTCGCCCGCCGCCGCGCAACCCGCACGGCGAGCGGAACGACCCCGAGCAGTGGCTGGCCTTCGAGAACATCCACGAGCCGCTGGTGAGCGCCGACCTGTGGCAGCGGGCGCAGGACGCGGTTGAGCAGCGGTCGAAGATGGGCGGGCTGGCCCGGCCCACCAATCGCTACCTGCTCAGCGGCCTGGTCAAGTGCACGGCCTGCGGGTTCAACTTCATCGGCCACAAGGGCAGCACCCGCGGCCGCCAGCGCTACTACTACGACGGCGCGTACATGCGGCACGGCCGGGCCGGCTGCGACCCGACCAACATCAACGCCAAGGATCTCGATACCTTCGTGCTGGAGCAGGTCCGCAGCGTCGTCTGCGGCGACGGGCCCGCCGTCAAGAAGGCCGTGGAGCAGTTCGTCAAGGCGGTCCAGGCCAAGGCCAGGCCCGACGACCGTCGGGGCCGCATCGAGGCGGACCTGAAGGCGGTGGGCAAGCGCATCTCCAGCGTCGTGGCGCTGCTGGCCGACGGCGAACTCGATGACCTGGCCGAACTGCGGGAGACGCTGGTGGGCCTTCGGAAACGGCGGACGGCCCTGGAGGCGGAACTGGCCACGGCCGGGATGGACACCGCCACGCCGGTGAACGTCGCGGACCTGCGGACGTGGGCGCTCAAGCGGCTATCCGAAATCGGCACCGCCCTGGAGCCGGGCAACGCCCCCGAGGCGCTACGGCAGGCCGTGCACGCCTACGTCATCCGCATCGACATCGACCCGAAGGCCAAGCGGGGAACGCTGCTGCTGCCCGCCGACGCCATGACCATCCTCGAACGGGACCTCAGTTCTATCTCACGGGTAAAGCCCGGCGACGCCGGGTTTGAGGCGGTCAAGACCGCCTTCCTCTCGGCCGGGACGATCGCCTTGGCCGTGCTGACCGGCGAAGTCGCCACCAGCGGGACCGAGGGGCCGATCGGGGAC
>CAZBCO010000247.1:0-22154 GCA_964490295.1 uncultured Planctomycetota bacterium | reverse complement strand
TCTGATAGGCGTCGAGGATATTCGCCTTGAGCTCCTCAAGGGTCTCCCCCTGGCTCATCACCCCGGGGACTTCCTTCAGGCGGCCGACATACCAACCGTCGTCAATCCAATATTCGAGTGTAAAAAATCGCTTCACGCTTGGGCTCCTTTCCCTTTAACTATAACACAGGTTGGGCGGTGCCGCAATCCGACAGGCTGGCGTTTTATAGACGCCCGAACCGCCGAGCAGAGATTTCGGCGGTGGGATAATCCGGTGGAAACTGGTGACCCCGACGGGATTTGAACCCGTGTTACCGGCGTGAAAAGCCGATGTCCTGGACCAGGCTGGACGACGGGGCCAGCAACGCCGCGGCCCGCAGGCCCACGACACGCGGTAGTTTACCAGATTTTCCAAAAAACTCAAGCCCCCTATCGAACCGGCGCGACTTCTTCTTGACGCTTGATGCCTTCTCATTTATCCCTTAGAATAGACGATACTGAGATTTACGGCTTATGGGATATCATAGCATGAATCAATTTTCGGTATGGATTTTGTGCGGGCTGCTGCTCACGGGCCAGGCCAAGGCGGCAGAGAAGGCGGGGGAAGCCCCGGGCCTGCCTCGACCGCTTGCGGGACAATCGGCCGAATACTACTCGGCCCTCGCCAAGGTGCATGTCGCCTTCAACCTGTTTAAACAGGCCGAGGCCCTCCAGCTCAAGGCCATCGAGACCGAAACCGACCGCACCCGTAAGGAGCGGCTGTCGGTGGAGCTGTACGAGGGCATCTATATCCGGGCCGGTTGGTGGGACAAGGCCGCCAAGGAGATTCTTCGCACCATCACGCTGGTGGACCCGCGCAATGTGTCCCAGGTCCGCCGCTACCACGTGGACCGGGCTCGGGTGCTGCTGGAGGCCAACCGTTTCGACGAATACATCGATGAACTCGGCACCGTGGTGCAACTGGCCACCACCGACCAGGAGCGTGAACGCTCGTTGAAGGCCCTGCACGAGGCCCTCAAGGAACATAAGAAGCTCGACGCCAGGATCGAAGCGTATGAGGCCGCCATCCGGAAGAATCCCAAGGACGAGGTCACGATGCTCATCCTGGCCCGGATTTACTACGGCAGCGGGATTAAAAACATGCCGGGTAAAGCCATCGAGGTCTATCAGAAAATCCGCGAATTCAAACCTGATGACGTCAAGTTGGCCGAAACTCTGGCCCGGCTCTACACCGAGACCGACCAGCCGGACAAAGCCTTGGCGCTGTATGAGCACCTGATCAAGACCCACCCGGAGCGGACCAAGGGCTATCTCTACAGCGGGGTCTCGCTCTGGCTGGGGAAGCAGGACCCGCAGGCTGCGATTGCCTGGTGCGAGAAGTTGGCCAAGGCCGCCCCCAAAGAACCGTTGTTCCCGATTCAAATCGGTAACCTGTACGTCAACCAGGGCCAACATGCCGACGCGGCAACGGCCTACAAACGGGTGATCCCCCTGCTGAAGAGCGACACCGAGAAGCTGTCGTATTATCGCCGGCTGATCGATTCCCAGGTCGATGCCGAGCAATACGCCGACGCCGAACAGAGCTGCCGCGAAGCGCTGCGGCTTAACATCCACTCCCCCACACTGCGAAAAGCCCTTCACGATGCCCTGAACCGCGCCTTGGAGCTGCAGGGCAAACCCCGCGAAGACTGAGGCGGCATAGCGCCCTGCCCTCGTCCGGAATGGGTCACACCGGCGGCGGGCCATCCTTCCGTTTGGCGGCAGCCTGCGCCGCGCCCACCGGCGTCATCTTGTAGTAGAACCGGGCGAGTCCGGAGCCGTCAATCCCACGGGTAAACCCCGCCATCCAGCCGGCCCCGTTCTCCCCGAATTCGGCCAGAATCTTGTCATACAAGGCCACGGCCGAATCGTTTTTCATATAGGCCGACCAGGTCAACGGGAGCCGGAGCGCCGCGGCCATCCTCGCCGCTATCCGCATGGCCTCCCAGGCCACCCCGCGGCGACGGTGCGACCGGAAGACATAGAGCTCTGCCACCTGCAACGATGGTTCGCCATCGTGGGCTTCCTTTTGCGACAGCTCGCGTAACATCAACAAACCCGCAGGCTGGTTGTCGCGGTGGATAAAAAACGGCATCCGTGCCGGCTCTCGCCAGTAGCGGTCATAATGAAAATACTCGAACCGCCCGTGGCGATTGGGCCGTGCCCCGTTCAGGGCCGATAACTCCCTGAGGTAGTCCTGAAAACAAGCATCGAACACGTGCCGGAGAGCTTCGGGGGCCGGTCTGAGGGTTATGTCCGACATATCCGCTCCCCGCACGCTTGAGACGCGACCGCCCCGGCCGCCCCATATCCCGCCGTCTGTCGCAACGCGATCATCGCTCAAGCACCCCGCGCAGCTCGGCCACAAAGCGGCCCATCTCCTCGTCGCTGCCGATGGTGACCCGGATGAAATCCTGCAGGTCGGGCGTGTTGAAATGGCGCACCAACACACCCCGGTCCATCAAAGCCTGCTTGATCGCCGATGCGCCGTCTATCCTGATGAAGACGAAATTAGCCCGTGAGGGGTAGTGGAACAGCCCCATCTCATCGAGCGTCGTCTGAAGCCGCTCGCGCGTGGCAATGACTCGCTCCACATTGCGAGCGGCGTGCTCCGGGTCGTCCATCGCCGCCTCCGCCGCGACCAGGCTGATGCGGTCGAGGTTATAAGACTCCTTCACTTTGAACAACTGCTCGATGTTCGCCGCCTGTGATATGCCGTAGCCGAGGCGCATCCCGGCGAGCGAGAACGACTTGGACAGCGTCCGAACCACGATCACGTTACTGTGCTTCTTGACCAGCGGCAGGCAGGTGTCCTGAGCGAAGTCGGCATAGGCCTCGTCAATCACCACCAGCCCGTCGAACTGCGGAGCCAGTTCGTCGAGCAAGCCGGGATCGGTCCACACGCCGGTCGGTGCGTTCGGGTTGCAGATAAAGTTGACCTTGGCCCCGGCTTCGGGCATCACCTCAAGGCTTCCGCAGCGGACGAATCGAGCCTCCTGCATCTCGGTCAGCGTGTCGTACAGCGTGTAGGAGGGATATAGCGACGCGACCTTATCGCCCCGCTCAGCGCAGGCGCGGACGATCAGGTTAAGGATGTCGTCGCCGCCCTGCCCCGCGATGATCTGCTCCACGTCAAAGCCGTACAAGGCTCCCAGCTTCGCGCGGAACCGCGTGGCCATCGGGTCGGGATAGAGCCGCAGGTCGGGGTTGGCCGCCGCCCGAATCGCCTCGAACACCTTCGGCGACGCCGGATAAGGGTTCTCGTTGGTGTTCAGCTTGACGTACTGCTTGTCCTGCGGCTGCTCGCCCGGCGTGTACCCGGCCATCCGCCGCACGTTGTCGCGGAAGTAATTCATCGTTGCTCCATGTCCGTCCTGGTGGACGAATAAGACCCTATTCCCGAATCGACGCGCTCTTGCCGTGGGCGTCGTAGCCTTCGGCGTTGGCGATCTGCTGAATGGCGCTTTGCGACCTTGCCAACTCGTCGCGCGTGTATTGCACGAACGCGGTGGCTCGGCGGAAGCTGTTGGCCGAGAGGCCGGAGAAGAACCGCGCGGTCCCGCCGGTGGGCAGGATGTGCGACGAGCCGGCGACATAGTCGCCCACCGGCTCCGGCGTCCAGGGGCCGATGAACACCGCGCCCGCCGAATCGATCTGGCCCGCCACCCGCTCGGCCTCCTCGGTAATCACCTCCAGATGCTCCGGAGCGATCTGGTTGGCGACCTCGACCGCCGCGTCCATATCGCTCACCACGATCGCCAGACCGAAGCGGTCGATGGAGGCCCGCGCGGTCTCGGCTCGGTTCAACGTCGGTATCTGGGCCTCGCCCGAGGCCGCGACCTTCTCCGCCAGCTCGCGCGAGTCGGTCACCAGAATCGACGAGGCCATCTCGTCGTGCTCCGCCTGCGAGAGCAGGTCCGCCGCGACGTGAGCCGGGTCGGCCGACGCATCGGCGATGATCAGAATCTCGCTCGGCCCCGCGAACATATCAATATCCACATAGCCGTACACCGCCTTCTTGGCCAGCATCACGAAGAGGTTGCCCGGGCCAACGATCTTATCGACCTTCTCGAACGTCTCCGTGCCGAAGGCAAGCGCGGCGATGGCCTGCACGCCGCCGACGCGATAGACCTCCTCGACGCCCAGCTCGCCGCAGGTCGCCAGCACCAGCGGGTCGATATCGCGGCCCTTGCGCGGGGGTGAGACCACCACCACGCGGGGCACGCCCGCCACCTGGGCGGGCACGGCGGACATAATCACCGTCGAGGGGTACGGAGCCAGCCCGCCCGGCACATAACAGGCCGCGGAATGCACCGGCGTGAGCTTCTGCCACAGCTTCCGCCCGCCCTCGGTCAGCGGCTCCGGGCTGGGCGTCAGAATCTGTTGTTGATAGCCGCGCACGTTGTCCGCCGCGAACCGGACCGCTTCGAGGAACTCCGGCGGCGCGGCGGCTTGGGCCTGCCGGATGGCGTCCGGCTCGACGCGAAACATATCGCGGGTCAGAATCGCCCCGTCGAGTTTCAGCGTATATTCAACCACCGCGTCGTCGCCCTTCTCACGGACGTCGTTCACAATTCGCTCGACCACCTGGGCGGGCGAGAGCGCCTGGCCGAAGGTCTTACGGGTCAGCTCCGCCGCGCGGGCCGAGGCCTGCCGCTCGAACAGCTCCAGCCGCGCCCGCAATTCGGCAATGGCCGCGTCCGCCTCGGCCTGGGGTAATATCTTCAGCATGCACAATCTCCGCGAGTCCAATCCTGTGCCCGCTATCTTACCCCAGCCCCCCCGGCTCGGCAAGCCTTCCTTGCGCCCGGCCGCTTTTCGGGTACAATCCTTGAGGGTAGCGCATGGGATACCGCACATGTCGCTTTCGAGAACACTTTGGAGACCGTAAGCCATGCAGGAGCTTTTAAACCGGGCGATCGAGGTCGCTCAGGCGGCGGGGGCGTCGCATGTGGAGGCGCGGGCGGTGATGCTCGATGCCGAGAGCTATGAGGTGAAGAACGGGGCGCCGGTCGCGGCGGTCAGCTCGGCAAACCAAGGCTTGGGCGTGCGTTGCGTGGCCGACGGAGCCTGGGGGTTCGCCGCCCTGCCGGACTTGTCGAAGGCCGGAGCGGAACGCGCCGCGGAGCAGGCTGTGGCCATTGCCAAGGCCAGCGCCACGGCCGCCAAGGAGCCGGCCCGCCTGGCGGACGCTCCGGTGGTTGACGGCACCTACGTCACCCCACACCAGATCGACCCGCTGACCGTGCCGGTCGAGACCAAGATCGACCTGTTGGTCAAGGCCGAGCGGGCGATGCAGGGCCAGCGGAACGTGAAGTTGACGCAGGCGTTTATGACCGTGCTGCGCAAGCGGACGCTCTTCGCCAACAGCGCCGGGTCGCGGTACGACCAGACGGTTTTCGAGTCGGGCGGGGGCATCGCCGCCACCGCGGTCAAGGACGGCGAGAGCCAGGTACGCAGCTATCCCAACTCCTTCCGCGGCAACTTCGCCACCGCGGGCTTTGAATACTTCCGGGCGATGAACCTGGAGGCCGAAGGCCCGCGCTGCGCGGAGGAGGCCCAGGCGCTGCTGACCGCGCCGACCTGCCCCGCCGGGCAGCGCGATGTGGTCATCGAGGGCGGCCAGTTGGCGCTCCAGGTCCACGAGTCCATCGGCCACCCCATCGAGCTGGACCGCGTGTACGGCACCGAAGCGGCCTACGCGGGCACCAGCTTCCTGACCACCGACAGGCTCGGCTCGTTTCGATACGGCTCGGACCATGTGAACGTGGTCGCCGACGCCACCGCACCGACCGGGCTGGGCACGTTCGGCTGGGACGACGAGGGCGTGGCGGCCCAGTGCGTCCCGATCATCGAGAACGGGATTTTCGTGGGCTACATCTCCGACCGCGAGAGCGCGGCCCGGCTGGGTGTGCCGTCCTCCGGCGCGGCGCGGGCCGACGGATGGGGCCATATCCCGCTGGTGCGGATGACCAATATCAACCTGCTGCCGGGCGACTGGGAGCTGGACGCCCTGCTGGCGGACACCGAGGATGGCCTGTATCTGGCCACCAACCGCTCGTGGTCCATCGACGACATGCGCGTCAATTTCCAGTTCGGCACCGAAGTGGCTTACGAGATCAAGGGCGGCAAGCTGGGGCAGATGTACAAGAACCCCAGTTATACCGGCATCACGCCGGAGTTCTGGGGCTCGTGCGACGCGGTCTGCAACCGCTCGCATTGGAAGCTGTACGGCACGCCGAACTGCGGCAAGGGCCAGCCCGGCCAGACCGCGCACGTAGGTCACGGCGTCTCCCCCGCCCGATTCCGCAACGTTCAAGTTGGAGTGGTGCAATGAAAGACCAAGACCAAGCCCTCGCGATTCTCGACCAGGCCCTGGCCGCCGTCACCGCGGAAGGCTGCGATGCCGCCGACGCCGTGCTCTGGTGCTCTCGTAACGCGCTGACGCGCTTTGCCAACAACACCATCCATCAGAACGTCGCCACCGAGAGCGACACGCTCTGCCTGCGAGCGGTACGCGGCCAGCGTACCGGCTGTGTGCGCACCGGGGTGTTGACCCCGGACGGCCTGAGCATCGCGGCCAGAAAAGCCGCGGCCATCGCCGGCGCCTCGCCCGAAGAGCCGGAGTTCCCCGGCATCCTCGCCAGCCCGACCGCCGAGCCGTGCGGCGTGGCCGACCCCGCCACCGCCGAGTGTACACCCGCCCAGCGCGCCGAGGCGGTGCGCCAGGTCATCGGCACCGTCGAGGGCGGCGGCGCGGTGGCCTCCGGGGCCTTGTCCACCAGTCTCAGCCATGTGGCCGCTGCCAATACCGCGGGGACGCGCCAGTTCGACCGCCAGACCGAGGTCAACCTCAGCGTGGTGGCGATGGACGGCACCGCCGCCGGCTGCGCCGAGTTCACCTCGGCTCGGTTGGCCGAGATGGACGCAAAAGAACGGGCGGAGTTTGCTCTGAGAAAGTGCCTCGATTCGCGTGAAGCCGGGGTTCTGGAGCCGGGCGAATACACCGTGGTGCTCGAACCCGCCGCCGCGGGCGAGCTATTCCAGTTCCTCGCCTACCTCGGCCTGGGTGCCCAGGCGATGCAGCAGGAGCAAAGCTGCCTTCAGGGCAAGCTGGGCCAACAGCTCTTCGACCAGCGGCTGACGGTGGTTGACGACCCGCACGACCCCAATGGCGAGCCGTTCGCGTTCGACGGCGAAGGCGTGCCCACGCAGCGGGTCGAGCTGATTACAGACGGGGTCTTCAAGGCCATCGCTTACGACCAGAAGACCGCCAAGAAGGACGGAGTGAAATCGACCGGCAACGGGAACGTGCCGCCGGCCACGCACGGGCCGTTCCCCAACACCATGCTGGTCTCGCCCGGCGACGCCACGCCGGCCGAGATGATCGCCTCGACCGAGCACGGCCTGCTGGTCTCGAACTTCCACTACACCAACGTCGCCGAGCGGTCCACCTGTTCGATTACCGGCATGACGCGCTACGGACTGTTTGAGATTCGCGACGGCCGCGTCACTCGACCGGTGAAGAACCTGCGCTTCACGCAGTCGGTGTTGGCGGCATTGAACGACCTCGCAGCGATTGGAAGCGAACGGGAGCGGTTCGGGCCGATGCTGGTGCCCGCTCTCAAGATCAATCGCTTCCGCTTCACCGGCAAGAGCGACCACTAACCTGACAGTTCTGTGCGGAATAAAACAACCGTTCAATGCAGCAAAACGAGAACGGCGTGTCTCTTTCTTAAGACGATTTGAACGCTTATCGGTTATAATCCGGTAGATGACCCGGCTGTTGGAAAGGAAAACCTCTTTATGTTGAAACACATTCGCTTCGCAGCATGGATTCTGCTTCTGATCGGTTCGATAGCCGGGGCCGACATCCTCCAGACCCACACGGGCGAAATCTTCAAAGGGCGCGTGGTCGAGCAAACCGAGGACTATGTCAAGCTGCGCTCGCAGTTCGGCGAGCTGACCATCCCGAATGACAAGCTAAAGTCCCACAATAAAGCCACTTATACGATTACCCTGAAGGACGGCACCACGGTCGAGGGGCAGATCGTCGGTGACACGGGCGAGACCGTTCTGGTCAAGGTGGGCCAGGAGACGCAGACCTTGGCCGGCGATACCATTCAGAAGATTGAAGAGAAGACCCCGGCGACGCTGCCGAAGAAGCCCAAGCCGCTGACGCCCAAGCAGATACAACAACATCACCTCAAGGGCATGGAGTATTTCAAGCAAAAGAACTATCAGAAGGCTCTGGCCGAGTTCCAAGCCATCCTGAAGACGGACCCGGAAAACAGCGTGGCCCTCTACAACAGTGCCTGCGCGTATTCGCTGATGAAGGACGAGGCCAATGCCCTGAAGATGCTGGTCGCGGCCATCGAGTCGGGCTGGGTGAATTTCGAGCATATGCAGCAGGATACGGACCTCGACAACATACGCGAAAGCGAGGGGTATAAGGCGATTCTGGCCAACAAGGCGGAGTATATCCGCCAGTCCACCAAGAAGACCGTGGCCCGCATCACCGAGGGAATGAAGAAGGCCGGCGTGAACATCAAAAAGTACCGAAGCCTTTTCGACCAGGACCGGAACTTCATCTACCTGCACACCCGCCCGGACGAAGCCTTGGCGGTCATCCGTAAGGGCTTGGAGGATTACGCGGAGTACCAGTGGAAGCACTTGTTTCAGAACAGGCCGGCCCGGCCGTTGTACATCGTGCTGCTCGACGCCGAGGACTCGGCCAAGGTGTTCAAGGGTCGAATCGGCGGCCTGTATCAGCCGGCGTTCAACACCCTGTTCTGCGGCGATATTCCGTCCCAGAAGCTGACCCGGACCAGCGTGGTGGTGCATGAGTTCACCCACGCCCTGCATTTCGCGGACATGTCCGCCCGGCAGCAGATGCACCCCATCTGGCTGATCGAGGGCCTGGCCACCTTGTTTGAATCGTCCGACCGCAACGGCGGGGTCGTCCCCCGTCACAGTTATCGCTTATCGGTGGTGCAGGCCGCGGTGCGCGCCAATCAGGCCATTCCCTGGCGTACGCTAATGGCCATGCAGCATCCGACTTTTATGCAGCGTGCCCATCTGGCCTATGCCCAGTCGCGCTATATGCTGTATTACATGTACGAAAAGGGCCTGCTCAAAAAGTTCTATGACGAGTACACCGACAAGGACAACTTTGCGAGCGACAAGAATGCCCTGACCGCGTTCGAGGTGGTGTTTGGCAAGCCCATCGAGGCGGTGCAGCGCGAATGGGCCCAATGGGTGATGCAGCAGAAGGTTCCGCCGATTCCCTTCCTGGGTATCGGGGTGGAGAAGAAGGGCGAACAGGTGGTGATCAACCAGGTCGCCCCCAGATCACCCGCTGCTAAAGCCGGAATCAAGAAGGGCGATTTGTTGGTGTCGATCAACGAACGCCCGATCCGGGACCCATCGGGAATGATGGAAGCCGTGGGCCTGTGCGATCCGGGCGATGAGATCGCCTTAGCCGTCAAGCGGGGGGATGAGGCCCTTGAATTGAAAACCAAACTGGGGGCGCGCCCGATGCGCACCGTCCGCCGCCCCAAAGGCCCCAGCACACCGGGATACCTCGGCTTGGCCGTGGAAGAGGCCGAAGAGAAGCTGATCATCAAGGACGTGGCGAAGGGGTCGCCCGCCGAAAAGGCCGGACTGAGCGTCGGCGATGAAATCCTCGCCTTCAACGGCAAAGAGGTCAAGACCGTGCGGGAGTATCTTGCCGAACTACGCAAGACCGCTCCCGGAAAGCTGGTGCGCCTCAAGCGCCGGATTCAAGTCCAAGTGGAACCCCAAGCCGCACCTGAAGGCGAGGCCGAGGTCAAGCCCGAAGCCGAGGCGGAGACCGAAGCAAAAGTCGAATTGAAAACCAAGGTCGAAGAGGTGCGGGTCCGGCTGCAAGTCCAGCCCAAGAAGTGATGCCGACATCGACCGGCAGCGAGACAAAAAAAAACGCCGTGCGAACCCAGAGGCTCGTACGGCGTTTCCAATTTCGCCGGCCGGTATCCGGCGGGCGGTCTATTCTCTCAGATTATTTGGCGCGACGCACGATCACATAACCGGATCGCGGGCCGGGCACGGCTCCCCTGACCAGCAGGGCGTTCCGCTCGGCATCGACGCGGACGACTCTAAGGTTCTTGGTCGTGCAACGGGCGTGGCCCATGTGGCCCGCCATCCGCGTGCCCTTGAGAACGCGCGACGGGTAAGCCGACTGGCCGATGGAGCCTGGTGCGCGGAGGCGGTCGCCCTGGCCGTGTGTCCGAGGCCCACCGGCGAATCCGTGGCGACGAACGACGCCCTGGAAGCCGCGGCCCTTGCTCGTGCCGATGACATCGACCTTGGCCACTTCAGCAAACAGCTCCGCGGTCAGCACGGCGCCGGGCTGGATATCGCCCTCTCCGTCCCAGCCGACCTCGCGCAGGAAATGCTTGGTGCCAACGTCCTGGCCCGCCTTTTTATAATGCCCCTGCACCGGCTTGGAGACATTTTTAGGCTTGCGATCATCAAAGCCGAGCTGCAGGGCGGTGTACCCGTCGGTCTGCTCGGTCTTGACCTGCACCACGGTGCAAGGCCCCAGCTCAATCACCGTGACCGGCACCAATTCGCCGTCCGCCGTGTAAACCGAGGTCATGCCCACTTTTTTACCGAGTAATGCTTCGACCATCTCAGTCCATCCTTCGTATTCAAAGTGTACCAAGACCCGGTATCATACACGCTTGCCCCGGAAAGTCAAGACCGGCTCTCAGGAAAAAATCAGATTCACGGAACCCCCGGCCCGCCCGATTCTCGCCGGATTTCGCCGCCCGTGCGAATTTCGTCACCCTTGCCTTCGATATGACCGTGATGCCTTCGCCTCGTATCTCGGCCCTTCACATTTGAAAAATCGGGGTTATACTGCCTTTTGAACAATCCGCGCGGCTTTTGTGATGCCGTCGAACCTTTCTTGAAAAAGGGAGCCACCATGCTGCGATGTGCTTTGGCGGGCCTTCAGGGCCATGCCTCCAGGGCCTTGAAGGCTTTACCCCGCACCGACGACGCCCAAATCGTGGCCTACGCCCCGATACCGCCTGAAGAATCCGCCCAGGCCTTTGGAGTATGGAACTCAACGCTAACAACAGCAACCGGTTACGATTCGTGGCAGAAAATGATCGACGAGGAGAAGCCGGATTTGGTGCAGGTGTCGGGGGCACACTACCAGAACGCGGCGGTGGCGGCCTATGCCGCGGAACGCGGCTGCCATGTCCTGGTCGAGAAGCCCATCGCCACCACGCTTGACGACCTCGCCCGGCTGAAGGCCGCCGTGGACCGGGGCGGCGTGGAGCTGACCGCGATGTTGGGGATGCGATTGGAGCCGCCCTACGTGGCGGCCATGAAGGCCATCGCCGAGGGCCGTATCGGAGAGCCGCTGCTGGTCACGGCCCAGAAATCCTATAAGTTCGGCAACAACCGCCCCGAATGGTACGGCAGCCGCGAAAAGTTCGGCGGCTCCATCCCGTGGGTTGCGATTCACATGATTGATATGATCAACCACTTTCTCGGCGACCCGTTCGCCAGCGTGACCGCGCGACACGCAGCCTTTGAATCCGGCAAACAACGGCCCGGCTGTGAGGACGTGATGGCCATTGCCTTCACCCTGAAGAACGGCGGGGCGGCGATGGTCAACGGCGACTACCTCCGGCCGCCGGGGGCCGAAAGCCACGGCGACGACCGCATCCGGGTGGCCGGCACCCGCGGCGTGGTGGAAGTGCTCTTCGGAAAGACGACGCTCATCGATGCCGAAGGGAGCCGCGAGCTGCCCTTGGACCGGGAGGCGGACGACGTGTCCCTCAACTTTGTCCGGCACCTTGTCCACGGCGAGCCGCATATCCTCGGCCCCAACGACGCCTTCCGCTCGACCGAGGTGGCCCTTCTGGCCCGGGAGTCCGCCGACCGCCTGGGCGAGACCATCGACCTGACTCAGACACCGTATCCCTGCCGCCCGGAGGCGTGAACAGCCCCCGGACGACCCTGCGACGGAGCCAAAACAATGACACAACGCGATGTGGTGAATCAGGCCATTGCCTGGAAGCCTGTCCCCTACGTGCCTTGGTCGTTCAGCTTCACGGCGGAGGCCAAGGATAAGCTGATTCAGCACTACGGAACCCACGATCTGGAGCCGATTCTCCAGAATCATATTGCCGGGTTCGGATCGGGCATCGGTTTTTTCGATGATCTGGGAGACGACCGGATGCGGGATGTATTCGGCGTGGTCTGGAACCGCTCGACCGACAAGGATATCGGCGTGGTCGAGAACCGCGTGCTGCCGGAGCCGAGCCTCAAAGACTACACCATGCCCGACCCGTGCGATCCGAGGTTCTTCGCCGATTTCGCCGAGCGGCTTCCGCGTTCGCAGCATCAGTTCCGCCTTTTCACCATCGGCTTCTCGATTTATGAGCGGGCCTGGACGATGCGCGGGCTGGAAAATCTGATGATGGACTTTTACGACCACCCGGACTTTGTGGAGGAACTGTTCCACACCCTTGCCGACTACAACATCGCCCAGGCCCGCAAGGCAATGGAGTACGACATCGACGGCATTCGCTTTGGTGATGACTGGGGCCAGCAACACGGCCTGCAGATGGGGCCGAAGCTCTGGCATCAATTCATCAAACCCGTGCTCCGCCGAATGTACGGAGCGGTCCGTGACGCCGGGCGGATTGTCAGCATCCATTCCTGCGGCGACGTTGACGAGCTGTTCGACGACCTCGTCGAGATCGGCCTGCAACTGTTTAACCCCTTCCAGCCGGAGGTGATGGACGTGGCCGCCCTGATGCGGCAATACCGCGGACGGCTCGCCTTCCACGGCGGCCTGTCCACCCAACAAACCCTGCCCTATGGCACGCCCGAAGCCGTTCGGGCCGAAACCCGGCGGCTCCTGGAGATGGGACGCGACGGTGGTTATATCTTCTCTTCGGCCCACGCCGTCGAAGGCGATGTCCCCCTCGAAAACATGCTCGCCTTTATCGACGAGGTCCAAAGCCAACCCGGCTTCACACCGGCATAAAGGCGGGGCCTGGCTGCGCGAGAGAGCAAAAACAGGGCTTCGCCCGCGCCCGCTATTGAAGAACAGCCTCGGTTCCGTTATGCTATAGCTCGCTCGCAAGGCGAAGCGTTGCGCGCGTCACCACGTTGCCCGGTGGTGTAATGGTAACACACCGGATTTTGGTTCCGGCTTTTGAGGTTCGAGTCCTCACCGGGCAACCCTGAGCCAGACGGCGGCGGATACATGTCGCCCCCCTGCCCCACGCCACTGAACCGGGCGCCCGGCGCCCGAAAGGCGGCCCCGTCGTCTTGGAGGCTCCCGCAAACATGGCAACACCATCACGACCCAACATACTCTGGATTTCGTTCGAGGATACCAATCCGTTCTACGGGTGCTACGGCGACTCGGCGGCTCGGACACCGAACCTCGACCGGCTGGCGGCGCAGGGGGCGCGCTGGCCGCGATGCTTCTCCACCGCCGGGGTCTGCGCCCCCGCTCGGTCGGCCGTGATTACCGGAATGTACCCGATCTCCATCGGCACGCATCACATGCGCACCACACACACCGACCCGGCCACGCCGGAGCTGCCGACGCCCTACTCGGCGGTGGTCCCGCATTACGTGAAGTGCTTCAGCGAATACCTCCGAGCCGCCGGATACTATTGCACCAATAACCACAAGACCGATTATCAGTTCGACCCGCCGCTGACCGCCTGGGATGAGCTGAGCGACTCGGCCCATTGGCGGAACCGGGCCGACCCGGATCAGCCGTTCTTCGCGGTCTTCAACCCCACCCGCACCCACGAGAGCCACATGTGGCCGGAATACGGGCCGGAGCCGGCCTTCGACCCCGACGAGCTTCCGCTGCCGCCTTACCTGCCCGACACCCCCAAAGTCCGCGCTTCGATGGCGCGGATGTACACCGAGATCGAGCGGAGCGACCGCCAGCTCGGCGAGCTGCTCGCCCAACTCGAAGAGGACGGTCTGGCGGACAACACCTATGTGTTTCACTGGAGCGACCACGGGCCGCTGCCGCGCGGCAAGCGATGGCCCTACGACGCGGGCATCCGCGTCCCGCTCATCGCCCGCGGGCCGGGCATCACCCCCGGCTCGGTCCCGCAAGACCTGGTCAGCACGATAGACCTCGCCCCGACGATGCTCTCGCTCGCGGGCCTCCCCATCCCGCACCATATTCAGGGCCGGGCCTTCCTCGGCGACCAGGCCGAGCCGCCGCGCGACTATATCTACGCGACGCGTGACCGCTACGACACCGCCTATGATTATGTCCGGGCCGTCCGCGATAAGCGGTTCAAATATATCCGCAACTGTCGCCCCGATCTGCCCTACCTGCTCTGGATTCCCTACCGCAACCGCCACCCCATCGTGCAGGAGATGTGGCGGCTGTATCTGGCGGACGAACTCAACGAGGCCCAGTCGCTGCTCTTCGGGCCTCGTCCGCTTGAGGAACTTTACGATACCGACGCCGACCCGCACGAGGTTCATAATCTGGCCGCCGATCCCGCACGCCGGGCCGACTTGGAGCGGCTGCGGGCGGAGCTCGACCGATGGCTGGACGACGTCGGCGATATGGGCCGTATATCGGAGTCGGAGATGGTGCGAGGCTGGTATCCGGGCGGCATCCAGCCGCAGACCGCCACGCCGGTGATGATTCCCATCAGCGCCGACTGCCCCGGCATTGAGCCGGGAGCGCCCGCCGCTCCTCTCAAGGCCCCGGCGGCCGTGCAGCTTCACTGTGCAACCCAGGGGGCGTCCATCGCCTACACTTTTGGCGCGGGTGACTCGCCCCGATGGCAGCTTTACACCCAGCCGTTGCGGTTGCCGCCGGGGCGCACCGAGCTGCGGGCGCGGGCCATCCGTATCGGCTACCGGGAGAGCGAGGAAACACGGGCGACGTTTGAAGTGACTTCCTGAAAAGCGGGCCGGATATCGAACGAGAGACGCTGGGGCGGTTTACGAGGCCGGTGCCGCGGCTGGCTCGGACTTTGGCTCTGCCGCCGCTTCTTTTGCCTTCTTAGCCGCACGGCGCTGGGCGCGGAGGTCGATGATGCAGTGCTTGGGGCAGACCTTGACGCACTTGCCGCAAAGCTTGCACTTGTCGTAATCGATCACGGCCAGATTGTCGATCACATGGATGGCGTCAAAGGGGCATTCCTTCTCGCATTTCTTGCAGGCGATGCACCCGGTCTGACAAATCTTGTTGACGACCGCTCCCTTGTCGTGCGAGCTGCACTTGACCCACACCACCTGCTTGGCGGGCATCACCTTGATCACGCCGCGCGGGCAGATGCGCTCGCAGGCCCCGCAACTGGTGCAGCGCTCCTCGATGATATGCGGCAGGCCGTCCTCGCCGATGAAGATGGCCTCGAACGGGCAGGCCTCGACGCACGAGCCTAACCCAAGGCAGGCATAGTCGCAGGCCTTGGGGCCGCCCTGCACCAGCATCGCCGCCCGGCAGTCGCTCACCCCGTGATAGGCTTCCTTGTCCTTGCAGCCGGTCCCGCCGCCGCACAGCATCCGGGCAACACGCGGCTCGGCCTCCTCGGCATCCATGCCCAGCAGATGAAAAATCTGTTTGCGGGAGTCTTCGTTGCAGACCGGGCAGATGGCCGGGGTGGCATCCCCGGCGACGATGGACTCGGCGGCCGCGGAGCAGCCCGCCAGCCCGCATCCGCCGCAGTTCGCCCCGGGCAGCAGCTCCTCGACCTGCTCGATACGCGGGTCAACATCGACATGAAACACTCGCGACGCCACCGCCAGAATGACACCCAGCAGCAGCGCCAGGACGCCCAGAGCGATGAGGGAGCCGATGATGAAAGGAGTCATCTAAAGAGTCCTAACTCGCCATGCCGGCAAAACCGAGGAAGGCGAGGGCCATCAAGCCGGTACACAGAAAAGCCAGCGGCGCGCCCTGAAGCGCGCGCGGCACGTTCAGATACTGCAACCGCTCGCGGATGCCCGCCATCAACAACATCACCAGGGTGAACCCCAGCCCGGCGAAGAACCCCTGCAACACCGCGCCCAGCAGGCCGATGTCCTGCGGTGCATCGGTGGTGTTCAACAGGGCCACGCCCAGCACCGCACAGTTGGTGGTAATCAACGCCAGATAGATGCCCATCGAGCGATAGATCGCGGGCACATGACGGCGGAGGAACATCTCGACAAACTGCACCAGCGAGGCGATGACCAGGATGTACGACGCGGTCTTGAGCACATCGACCAACCCGGTCGTGGTAATGTCCGCCTGTGCGCCGAAGCACAACACCAGGAACCACGATTGCGGCTGAAGCACCTGGGTGAACAGCAAATAGGTGACGAACGAGGCCAGCGTCATCACGAACGTCACCGCCAGCCCCATCCCCAGCGCCTTGCTCTTGCTGTCGGACTGGCCGATGAACGGGCACAAGCCCAGGAACCGGGCGACGACGAAGTTCTGCACGAACAGGTTGAGGATGGCGATCTGGATGATCAGTTCGAGGTTCATTCGTAGCTGGCCTCTTCAAGAGGAACCCGTCCACGCCGCTCGCCGACGCCCCGGAAGAACGCCATCAGCAGCCCCAACACAATAAACGCGCCCGGAGCCAGCACCAGGGCGGTCATCGGCACATAGACCGTCTGGCCCGCGCCGTCCAGATAAATCGGATAGCCCCAGAAGGTCCCCGCGCCCAGCACCTCGCGGATCGTTCCGATCAGCATCAGCGCCAGCGTAAAGCCCACGCCCGCCCCTGCCCCGTCGAGCGCCGAGCGCAGCACGCCGTTCTTATAGGCGAACGCCTCGGCCCGGCCGAGGATGATGCAGTTCACCACAATCAACGGGATGAAGATCGACAGGTCACGGCTCTGCTCGTAAAAAAAGCCCTTCATCACCATATCGACGATGGTCACAAAGCTGGCGATAATCACGATGAAACAGGGGATGCGGACTGCCTTGGGGATGATCTTACGAAACATCGAGACGATGGTGTTGGAGCAGATCAGCACCGAGCTGGCGGCCAAGCCCATGGCAAAGGCATTCTTCACGCTGGTGGTGGTGGCCAACGTCGGGCAAAGGCCCAGCATCAGCACGAAAATGGGGTTGCTTTTGACAATCCCTTTGGTGAACTCACGAGCGTTTCCGGCCACATCCGCCTCCGAAACAGGATGGGCCGCATTATATCCGAGCAGGCCGGAGAGTCAAGCACAGTGGCAAGGTTTCGGGGCAGCGAACCTACCGGAAGGCTCACGGTGCCCGTGAACAAAATAATCCGCCAGCCATTTTCCGCCGCGACTCGGCGGCCTTGCAGCAAGGGCTGTGTTTCGTGTATCCTACAATAACAGGCGGTGGGTTGACGGCCGGGCCGGAAAATCTCAACGCCTGGCGTGTGGTTTGGGTAATCTCTCCGTCGCCGATGGGCGACGGTTGGCGACGATGGAGTCGAGGATGCGTGTGGTTGCGAGAATCATCGCCGTGGGGCTGCTGAGCCTGCTGCTGGTGTGCTCCGCGAGGGAGGCCCAAGCGGGAGAAAACCAGAACTTCGACGCCATTCTGGACATTCCGCCCGATATACCGGAACGGCTGCGGCTGCTGAATGAGCTGAAGCAAGAGGGTAAATGGGAGCTTTTCTTCCAGAGACTGGCCGACGCCGAAGAAGAGGTCGAGGAGGCGGTATGGAGCGCTGACGGAACGCATTACATCCCGGCCAAACAGTACCTGAGACAGGTGCTCCTTCAAATACCGAAGGAGGGGCTGGCCATCTACCGGCTGCAATTTGACGCCACGGCGGCTGCGGCCCTGGCGGAGGGAACTCAAAAGCGAGATATCCCCCTGCTCGACAGCATCGAACAACGATTCCCGGGATCGCAACACGCCGAGGCCGCGCTGGACGCCGCCGCCAACGTGTTAATCGACCAAGGCCAATACCTGGCGGCGGTTCGCCGACTGCGACGGCTTCTGGGCCGCCCCAAAACCCAATTGCATTCTGCCGCCGATGAAGCCCGACGAGAAATGGCTCTGGCCAAGCTGGGGTTCTGCCTGGGCCGCCTCGGGGACCGAAGCGGGGCGCAGGAGGCTCTGAGCCAACTGCGCCGGAGGTCCAAGGGGGCGTCGGCACGGGTGGCCGGAAGCCAATCGCCGGTCGAGTTTCTGGCCGTTGAACTGAAGCGTGAGGTGAAGACCGCCCCGAGCACCGCCACCAACGCCTGGCCCGCACCCGGCGGAGCTCCGGACAACGCGGCCCCGATGCCGAAGATTAGCGGAAACCTCTCCCGGAGCTGGACCCTGAAAATCGGGGACGACACCCCCCTCCCGCCCCAACCAACCACCGGGCGTTCCATGTTCTCCCCGCATAATGTCCCGCCCCATCCGGTAGTTTCGGCTCGGCCGATTATTGATGAAAATGGCGTGATTTACGCGAACACCGGCGAGGGGCTGTATGCGGTGAATGCTCTCACCGGCCGCGTGATCTGGAAGGTGCTTTCCGAGGAGGTGCCCGAGGTCAAGGATGAGATTCGGTTTGCCTGGGCCTCGCGCAAACTCCTGGTGGAGTGGATGGAATGGGCCGGAGCGGGCACCGTGTCGACGGGTGGCGGGCGAGTTTACGCCACTGAAATCCTGGGCGGCGGATCAAGCCTACCGCGAATGACCGCCTTCTCGGCCTTCGATGCCGACACGGGGAAGCGGCTGTGGCGCCACCTGCACGGCACAGCGCAGCAGACCAATAGCTATTTCACGTGGGCCCCGAAATACATCGACGGCATGCTGGTCGGCACCATCGTGGATCAGGACCAAGCATTCCTGGTGGCACTCGACGCGGCGACCGGGAAGATCCGATGGAAGGTATTTCTCGCCGCAGACCCGATCCGCATCAGCAACACCAACAACCGCAGCCCGGTCCGGCCGGATTTGGGCTATCCGGTGACGATTCGTGACGGCGTGGTTTACGCCTCCACCGGCATGGGAGCCGTCGCAGCCGTTAACCTGCACGGGGGTGAGCTGCTGTGGATCACCCGCTATCCCCGCGATTCCGTCGTTGCCAAACGCCTTGGCCATGTCAGACAGCGGTTCACACGCTATGTGCAGAAGCCCGGTTGGGAGGGCGGCTTCCCGATCGTGTCTCACAGCAAGCTCTATCTGGTCACCTGGGACGCTCAGCCGCTGCTGGTGTTCGATTGCCACAGCGGCCAAATCACCCGGAAAATCCCACGCGGAGACTATCGCTATTTCGCGGGAGTTCACGACGGCTCGCTGCTGCTGGTCGGCAAAGAGGCCGCCGCGCTCGACCCGCACACCGGCTTGCTCCGGTGGCTGGTGCCGATGCCCTTCGAGCCGGAGGGCCAGCCGGTAGTCACCGAATCGGCCCTCCTGGTGCCGACCGCCGGCCGGATCGTCACCGTCAGCCTGAAAGAGCCGGTCACACGACGCACCTACCCCATGACCGGGGCCGACTTGAAGCTCCCTATGGGCGAGGTAGTCTCCCACGACGGCAGCCTGGTCGCCGCCAACCGAGCTTATCTCACCGTCTATGCCTCCTTCCGGGAGATCCATGCCAAGCTCAGCGAGCACATTCTAAAACACCCCGACGCGGTTCAGCCCCGACTCGACCGAGCCGATCTGGCGTTCCTGCACGGACACTATGCGGCGTCTCTCCGAGACCTTCTTGACGTGGAAAAAGCCTTGAAAGCACAGAGCCGCCCAAAACCGAATCGGGTCTCACAGATAAAACAGAGGATGTTCGAAACACGCCTCAAGCTGTCCGAGACGGATTTACCACAGGCCCTGCATCACATCGACGCCGCGAAGCCGTATATCTTCAACCCGGTCGCCAAAGCACGGTTCGGCCTGGCGCGCGGGGCCGCGCTGGCGGTTGAGCGGCGCTATCCGGACGCCGTGGAGGAATACCTGAATCTGGCAGAGCATCTACCGAATCTACGCATCGAAGACAGCGCCTTGGCCCCCACGGTTCGGCAGTTGGCCCAGAAGCGCATCGGCGAGCTGATCAGGCGACACGGCGAGGCGATTTACGCCCGGACCGATGCCAAGCTCAAGCCGCAATACGACGCCCTGGTCAAAGCCGGCGACGTCGAAGGACTCCGCCGGATACAAACCCTGCATCCCCACAGCTCGCTGGCGGACAACTGCCTGCTGGCCATCGCTCGAATCGTCGCCAGGGAGCCGCAAGGCAACCACCGAGCACAAACCACGCTGCGCAGCCTCACCCTGCAATACCCTCGGTCCGAAGTCCTGGGCGAAGCCTATGCGATGCTGCTGCAAACGGCGATGACCACCCAACAGCGACGCCTCGCGACCGTGGTATTGGCGGAACTCGAAAAACATCACCCCGACCTCGCCATTCCCTGGGGCGACCGCACCCTGAACGGAAAAAATATTGCCGCCGGCCTGAAAAAGGACGCTGACTGGGAGACGGCGATGACCCGCTCTGTCGGCCAAAGCGCCCCCACGCTTCGCTTTCCCTTGAAAAAATCCTGGACGGGCGATCAAGGCCCCGAAACTCCGGTCACCGTGCTGTCGGAGGATAACTGTTTTAACCGAGGCGTCGGATTGGCCGTGGATGTAAGCCGCGGGCCGGGACGTTACGCCTCCTTCGGATGGATCAACCGCCTTCGAGCCTTCGACACCCACACCGGCAAGACCCTCTGGCAGGCTAAAATCGAGGCGTCCTGGTCGCAAGGCTCAATCGAACAAAGCCTCTCGATATGGAGTCGAAACCAGTTCCAAGCCCCGGTGCTCTGCTCCGGCAGCGTGGTCGTCCTGGGCCATCCTGAAGGCCTCCATGCCCTGGATATTGAAACCGGGAAGCGGCTCTGGGAGCAGCGATGGGAAAGCCCGCGAACGCTTAATCCGGGCCGTTGGTTTGAACCTCAAGTGCTGCGCAGGCTCATTCAAAACTCAAGGCTCTGGAACCTGATCAACCAGCGCCCGGTATTCGCCGCCGAGGCCGGCCGCGTCTTCTACTATCTCCCGGACCGTACCCTGGTCTGCCTGGACGCAGCGAACGGGGCCAAGCTATGGACCGCCCAGCCCAAGGGCTATGCCTTCGGGGCCATCGGCCTGTTCGAAGACCGCGTCGTCGTCGCCGGGCTGGAGCCGAACAGCCTCTCCGCGTTCGATATCCGTAACGGCAAGGCCCTCTACGAAAAGCCGCTTGCCGGAGATATCCCGGGGCCTCCCGCGTTTGCCTCCGAAAAGAATCGCATCTATGTCAACGACTCCCATCAGGTCTTAAGTTGCCACGACGCCACTGAGTTCAAGCCTTTATGGACCTCAAAAGACCCTTCCGCTCGGAGCGTGGGCCAACCGTGGTTTGTAAACCCGCTACCGGATGGGCGGGTGGCCGTCTTCCGCTATGTCAAAGTCGGAAACCAGCAGGGACACGGGATAGTTCTGCACGATGGGGAGACCGGGAAGCCCCTTTGGATGTACAACGGCTCCACGCGAGCAACAAACAAAAAAGACGGAACCTACAGCCGGTCCACTATGAGCGGCAATGCCCTGTTCGGGGAGCAGTTTGTTTTCATTTCCGTCACCAATTACATGAACCGGCGACAGGCCAGACATACTACGAACACCAACTCGCTCTCCCTGCACGTGTTGGATTTAAAAAGCGGCAAGCCGTTACATACCTTCGTCGTCGAACCCCTTCCTCTGCCCAAGGCTCAAAACGGCCATGCCTTCAGCTATTCACAAATGCTGATGGGCATGACCGCCAAGGACCATCTGCTTTTCACCACTAACGAGCAGGCCCGGAATAACCGTCGCCAGCGGTTCTTCGTCTTGGACGGCACCACCGGCAAGATCGTCCACAGCGAAGAGATAAACCCCAAACTGCTGACCGATGGCAACAGTTACTTGATGAGAAGCCGCCTGCGTCTGGACGTCACGCCAAATGGAGATCTGATGCTTCCCCTGGACGCCGGCATCCAGGGCTATGCGTCCACGCCGCCCGAGGATAAGCCTCCCGCCGCCGATAACACGCCCGCCCCATAGCCCGTCGGAGCGGTCAGACCAGGCCCTCGGCCCCGTGATAGGCGGTCTCCGGGTCGGCCGGGACGTCCAGAGGCATCGCTCCCGAAGCCGGGATGCGCTGCACCGC
>CAZBCO010000246.1:0-2947 GCA_964490295.1 uncultured Planctomycetota bacterium | reverse complement strand
CCCGGTGGAAGTTCCGCCAGCGTCAAGCCATCGCGGGCCAACAAGGCTTCCCACGGGCAGAACGCCGGCGTGACGGCTGCGACGCGGAGGCCCTCCGGGACACGGTCGGGCAGGTCTTTGGCGCTGTGAACGGCGAGGTCGATCGCGCCGTGACACAAAGCCTCGTCCAAATCCCGCGTGAAGAAATCCCCGTCAACCACTTGGGGCAGCGGCGTGGCTCGGTCGCGGTCGCCGGGGGTGTCGATGGCGGTGAACGTCAACTTGCTTTCGGGGAGCAGGATGCCGAGAAACTCGCGTAACTCTTCCACCTGGGCGAGGGAGAGGCGGCTCCCGCGAGCGCCGACGCGGATGACCTCGGGGGCGTGCATCGCAGTGCGACGGCTCAGCCGGAGCGCGTGGGCCAGTGCTCCGCGGCCCGCGTGCATCGCCCGTTCCACGTCCGGGCCGGAGAGCGGCGCGGAGGCAATATTGGTCAGGCTCAGCCAACCGCCCGGCTCCGTCGCCCGGTCTCCGGTCAGATCGATGACCACCGGAGCTCCGCCGCGTTGCAGCGCGGCCACCACGTCGGACGGCTTTGAGGACAGCACAACGCCGTCGGCATGCGGCAGATAATTCGGTACATCCTGAAGCGGTCGAACCTCGATCCCAAGGGATCGGCACCACGCCACCCCGGCTGCGGAGCGGCTGGAAAACGGAAGCAGCCGCGCCCCCTCGGCGAGCAGGTGTTCGGCAAGCCGGCGGCTGAACTCGCCACAGCCGACCAGCAGAAGGGTTCGATCTCGGAGTACGCCCAGCCGTTCGGCCAACCGCGCCAGGACGGCCGAGGCCCAGCCTTGCCCGGTATCGTTCAGCCCGGCGTCGCGGCGGAGGCCCTTCTGGGCGAGCAGTGCGGCGTGAAACGCCTGCGCGGCGGGCGAGGCATCGGCTCCCCCGGCATCGGCCAAGGCTTGGCGGACTTGGCCAACCACCTCTTCCTCGCCCAGCAGCGGCGATTCCAGCCCGCAGCTTACGCGCAGCAGATGATGCCACGCGGCAGTGCCGCACCGGGTGGTGAACGCAGGCCGATGGGCGTCGAGCAGCACCCCGCAGCGCTTCTCGACCAGACTGAGGATGTCTTGAATGACGGGCCGCGGCGAGGGCGCGGCGAAATACCACTCCCATCGGCAACAGGTGGACAGCAGCACCGCGCCGGTCGTGTCGAGGTCACACGCCGAGAGGCTTTGCAGGCGGCGAAACACCGCGTCGGGCAGGTCGGATCGGTGGACACCGAACAGCGCGAAGCGCGCGGGAGCCTGATCGCGCCGGGCGAGCAATTCGGCAATGCTGTCGCGCACCTCGCGCGATGTGGTGCAGTCCCGTCCGTTGGAGTGCACCGCCACGGTCACGTCGCCGTGGTGGTGTGTCGCGGGGAAGAGTACCCGCGAGTGGCGCCCGGGCGACACCAGGCAGGCGAGTACGCCCTCCGCCTCGGCGTCCCGGCCAATTCGCAGGTTAAGCTCCGGGTCGTCGGTGGCGGCAATCACCAGGGCGTGGCCTCGAAGACAGCCCGGCTGATAGCGGCCGGGTTGCCAGGCAACCTCGCCGGCGTCCACCCGCTCGGCCAACCGGTCAGCCAGGGCTGGGCTGAGCACCGTCACCCGCGCCCCGGCCTCGGCCAGGGTGCCGGCCTTGCGTGCCCCGACGCGCCCGCCCCCGATAATCAGGCAGCGCAATCCGGCGACATCGATGCCGAGCGGGAGGTATTGGCGTGGCAACTCCGCCCTTCGGCGGATGCCGGAGGGGACGGCCCTGTCTTCAGAGGTCATCGGCTCAACACCCCCTGAATCTCGACAGCCAGTGCCTTCTGGTTCCGGCGCGCATACATCGCAAAGCTCTCACCCTCGTCGGCCTTGGCCGCGTAGCCTTGCAGCAAGCATCGAACCACCGCGTCCGCTTGATCGGCCGGCACCGCGTCGTGCAGCGGCTCGGCCAGTTGTGCCCCGGCCCCTTTATCGCCGCCGACCAGCAGTTGGAAGCACTCGACGCGCTCGCCGTCGGGGCGGCGGATGCGGCCGACCAGGCCGATGTCGGCAACCGGGCCGTGACCGCAGTTGTTCGGGCAGCCGTTGAGGCAGATGCTCACGTCTCGCTCCGCGCCAAGCCCGGCCAGGCTCTGGTGGATTCGTGCGGCCGCCTGTCGCGTGTTGACCAAGCCGCGTTGGCACCAGGTCGAGCCGGGACAGACCACCATGAATGGGGCCTCAGCCAGAAGCTTCAACTCGGCGGGGAGCGGAAGGTCGCCGGGCGTATAGAGCCACAGGTCGTGTTCCAGTCCGATGCGGATATGGCCGCCCACCTGCTCGACAACCTCGGCGAGTCGCTCGGCCAGGTCCGGGGCCAGGTCGCCCAGCGGCAGATGCAGGCGGGTCTCGACGGAGCACTCGCCGCTGACGACCGGCAAGTGCATCTCGGCGCGGTCGCCCCGGCTTTTTTCCGCTTCGAACCCTTCGTCAAGCCGTTCGGCAAAAGGACGGTTGCCGAGGCGTTCGCGGACGTGGCGGAGCCTGGCCCGCGTTCGATGTTCACGGTCGCCTTCCTGGTTGAACAGCCGCAGCGCGGCCAGGGCCAGCGGAATCAGCTCCCAAGGCTCCAGGTCTTCGTAGAGTTCAATCCCGGTTCCCGGCCGGGCACCGAGCGAGCCGGCCAGCACCGCGCGGAACCGCCCATCGGGCCGGGCGATCAGGCCCAAGTCGTTGATCCACGGTCGGGCGCAGCCCCGCTCACAGCCGGAGATGCTGATTTTAAACTTGCGCGGCATGGAGCGGATGAAGGGCAGTGCTTCGGCGGCGGCCCTCAATCTTCCGGCGAATTCACCCACATCGCGGGTGCCGGGGCACAAGCCGTTGCCGGGGCATACGGTCACGTTGCGCAGCGTGTCGCCGCAGGCTCCGACCGTGGTCAGGCCGAC
>CAZBCO010000245.1:0-6927 GCA_964490295.1 uncultured Planctomycetota bacterium | reverse complement strand
GAGCGGCGTCACCAACTGGCCGCCTCCGGGCGTGTGCGGGCACAGGCTTACGGCCTGGACCGGATGACGGAGCGCTTCGCGGCGATGTACGAGGAGCTGGCATGCGGATGGTAATGCGAGGGTTGACGGTGTTGATGCTCTGGCAGGCGGCGGGCCTGGCCGACGGGGCCGAATGGCTGCGCCTGCGCGTCGCGGTTCACGTGGACAGCAGCGTCAGCCACAACACGCGCACCACGCGGGTGGCCGGCCTCACGGTCCGCGTCGAGCCGGGCGCCCGGCCACCGGCGGTGGCCGACATCGCGGCGATGGCCCGCGAGCAGGGGCTTGACGCGATGGTGATGGCGGACTTCGCGCGGGCGGATATCGCCTATGGCCTCACGCCCTTCAGCCGCTTGTTCAAGTTGACGGTCTCGCAAGGTTCTATCGCCACCTACGGGGCGCGGCGGTATCTGGAGACGCTGCGTGTCGCCGAGGCTCAGTCCGGCGTGATCATCATTCCGGGGGTAGAGAGCATGCCCTACTACCGCTGGACCGGCGGGCGGTTCACCGGGCAGCCGCTTCGCCTCAAGCACGCCTACGAGCATCTGGTGCTCTGCGGCTTCGAGACGCCGGAGCAGTTCGAGCGGATTCCGAACACCGCCGGGGGATACGGCCGGCGTGTGACCTGGGCGGTCGGCCTCAACGCCGTATTCCTGGCCCTGGGGGTGCTGGGCTTTGCCCTGTGGCGCAAGCCGGGCGTGCGGCTGGAGCACGGCCGGGTGCGCACCCTGCGGGGCCGCTGCTTGCTGGGGGCGTTGCTGATGCTGGTCGCCGTGCTGGCCTTGGTGGACGGAGCGCCGTTCCTGGAGAGCCGGGGCTCGCCCTACGCCCCGCCGGCCCGCCGCCCGGCCGGGCGGTTCACCGATTACGCACGGGAACAGAAGCTGTTCGCGTACTGGGCGCATCCCGACGTGACGCCCGGCTCGCAGCCGCATCGTGCGGCCCGCGGCACACCGATGCACGTTGAGATCAAGCCCTACCCGGAGGCGGTGTCCAACACGCCCAACCTCGACGGCTTTGCGATGTTCAACGCCGGGGTGCAGCCCGGCCTGCCCGGCGGACACTGGGACCGGGCCTTGCGGGCCTATTGCCGGGGCGAGAGCGACCGCCCGGTCTGGGTGCTGTCGGAATGCGATTTCGACGCCCACAGCCCGCCGGACGGCCTCGCCGACGCCCAGACCGTGGTCTGGGCAAGCGAGCGCTCCGCCGGGGCGATTCTCGACGCGCTGCACCACGGCCGCGCCTATGCCACCAAGGAGGCCACGCACCGCCGACTGGAGGTGCGCGACTATACCCTGGCCGACGACCGCATCCTGGTGCGCACCGGGGCGACCTTGACGCACCGGGGCGGCCCGCTGCACCTCAACCTGGTCATCGCCTCGCCCAGCCGTGAAGTCCTCCGGCGGGTCCAGGCCAAGGTCATCGTGGACGGCGACGTGGTCGGGACGTTGGCCTTCGAGCCGGCCCCGGACCCGGCGGACGGCCCCGCGCCGGTCTGGGGCGAGGGCCACGGCAGCCTCACGCTTCCGGCTCCGGCCCAGGCCGCGACCTATGTCCGCGTGCTGATCTTTGACGGGGCCGAGCCGGTGGTCGCGATGAACCCGATCTTCATCCGGCGGGCGGCGGAGGCCGCGCGAGGATCTGCCCCGTGCACCAGCCGCAATCCCTGCCCTGGCCGGGCTTCTTCAGCAAACTCGACGCCGCCGATCTGTTTATCCTTTACGACGACACCCAATACAAGCACGACGAATGGCAGAACCGGAACCGGATCAAGACCCCGCAGGGCCGGCAATGGCTGACCGTCCCGGTGCATCGCCGCCAGGGCGCGTTGATCCGGGAGATTCGCGTGGACAATGGGCAGCACTGGACGCGGAAGCACGCCAACGCGATTGCCTCGAACCTGGCCCGCGCCCCGTATTATCGGACGGTGTTCGAGACCGGCGAGCTCGCGGCGGTGTACACCCGCGAATGGCAGAGCCTGTCGGAGCTGAACATCGCCCTGATTCGTATCCTCTGCCGGGCGTTGGGCATCGGAACGCCGATGGTGCGGTCGTCGGAGCTGGACTACCAGGGCAAGGCGAGCGACGCCCTGGTGTCGCTGTGCCGGGCGGTGGGGGCAAAGACCTATCTCTCCGGAGCGGGCGGCCGAGACTATATTGAGCGGGCCGCGTTCGAGACGGCGGGCCTTGCCCTGCGGTTTCACGATTACCGGCCGAGCGCCTATCCGCAGCGGTTCGGCGAGTTTGTCCCCGGCCTGTCGGTGTTGGATATGCTGTTGAACTGCGGCCCGGAGAGCGTCGGGCGGCTGCGCGCGGGCCGACGGATTTCGGAGACCTGAAGGAGACATTATGAACGTGCTGGCCATCGGCTCTCACCCGGACGACATCGAGTACGGCTGCGGCGGCTCGCTGCTGACCCTGGCGCGGCGGGGCCACGCCGTGGCGCTGTTCATCGCCACCTGCGGCGAGGAGGGCGGCGACGGCGCCGTCCGCCGGGCCGAGCAGGAGGAATCCGCGCGGCGGCTGGGCGTGCAACGCCTCTTCTGGGGCGGCTATCACGACACCCAACTGCCGCTGGAGAAGGAACTGATTACCTCCATCGAGGAGACCGTCGCGACGGTTCAGCCCGCGTTGATCTTCGGGCATGCCTCGCAGGACACCCACCAGGACCACCGCGTGCTGGCCGATGCCACGCTCTCCGCCACGCGCTACACCAAGAACGTCCTGCTCTACGAGGGGCCTTCCACCCAGCATTTCCTGCCGACGGTCTTCGTGAACATCGAGGCCACGCTGGAGGACAAGCTGGAGGTGCTGCGCTCCCACCAATCGCAGGTGGACAAGACCTCCATCCAGGATATGGACATCTGCACCATCGCCCGGTCCAACGCCAACTTCCGGGGCATCCAGGCCCGCATCAAGTACGCGGAGGCGTTTCTGCCGGTGCGCTATGTGATGGAGTTCGGCGGGCAATGACCCATCCGTCCGAAGCGATCATTCCCCATTCGCGCCCCACGCTCGGCGAGGCCGAGGCGGCGGCGGCGCGTGAGGCGGTGCTCTCCGGCCAGGTCAGCGCCGGGCCGCGCACCGCGCAGCTCGAAGCGGCCCTCGCGGAGCGGGTCGGTGTGGCCGGGGCGGTGGCGACCTCCAGCGGCACCGCCGCGCTCTACGTCGCTCTCAAGGCCCTGGGCGTCGGCCCCGACGACGAGGTGCTGGTGCCCGCGTTTGTCTGCTCCGCATTGTTGCACGCGGTTCGCGCCGCCGGTGCCCTGCCGGTGGTCTGCGACATCGGCGACGAGTTCAACCTGTCGCCGGCGAGCGCGTGCGAGCGCCGGACGGAGCGCACCGCGGCGATCATCGTTCCGCACCTGTTCGGGGCGCCGGCCGAGGTCGAGGCGCTGGCTTCGTTGGGGCCGCCGGTGATCGAGGACTGCGCCCAGGCGGTCGGGGCTGAGATCGACGGGCGGCCCTGCGGGGCGTTCGGGGCGGCGGCGGTGTTCAGCTTCTATGCCACGAAAATGCTCGCCGCGGGCGAGGGCGGGGCGATGGCCTCCGACGACGACGCCCTGCTGGCCGCGGCCCGCGACCGCATCGAGTATGACCGCAAGCCGGACGACGCGGAACGCTTCAATCTCAAGTTCAACGACATCGCCGCGGCGGTCGCCGGAGTGCAACTGGGGCGGCTGGACGAGTTCATCGCCCGTCGGCTGGAGCTGGCGGCGTTTTATACGCGCGAGCTGGGCGAGGTGCCGCAAATCAAACTCCCGGAACCGGCCGGCTCGGTTTATTATAGATACGTGATTCGGACGGACGATCCGGCGGGCTGCATCGCGGCGCTTCGGGCTGACGGCATTATTGCCGAGCGTCCGGTCGCGTGGCCGCTGCATCGGCTGGTGCCTTCCGTCGAATGTCCGGGGGCCGACCGGGCGTGGGCCGAGGCGGTCTCGCTCCCGATTTATCCGTCGCTGACCGACGCCGAGGCCGGACGGGTGGTAAAGGCGCTTCAGGGAATGTAGGGGCACGAGCATGAGCACGAGCAGGAGCACGAGCAGGAGCACGAGCAGGAGCATGAGTATGAGTACGAGCACGAGCACGAGGCGATCCCATGCCTCCCATAATTCCCATGCGCCAAAGGCGATTGGCTGATAGCTTCTTCGAGCACGAGCACGAGCAGGAGCACGAGGATGAGGAGATGCGGTTGGGGTCACCGGCGATAGCACCGAGGGCAAGTCTGGCGGGAATGCTGGCGGCCGTGGTTCTCACGGGCCTGGCCGGGGTCTGGCTGGCGTTTGCCGGGCCGGGTGCGGTGGTGTATGCCGCGTGGGCGCTGGCCGCGACGCTGGGCCTGGTCTTGACGCCATTGGCGATGCAGCTCTCCTACCGGCTGGGGTTTCTGGACCATCCCGACCAGCGCAAACAGCATGCCGTTCCGATGCCGTTGTTGGGCGGGCCGGCGGTGTTGGGGGCGTTTGCCGCGGCGGCGCTGCTGGGGCTGGCGGTGTTGCCGGAGGGCGCGGTGTCGCGCGGCCTGGAGCTGCAATGCTACGCGATCCTGCTGGGCGGGATGTTGATGGTCGCGGTGGGCGTGCTGGACGACCGCTGGCGGCTGGGGGCGGTGGTGCGGCTTGCGGTGCAGATCGTGCTCACCTGCCTGGTGATGTTGTTCGGGGTGGAGATGACCTTTCTGCCGCGGGGGCTGTGGGGGACCGGCGGCGAGACGGTGCTCACGCTGCTGTGGGTTGTCGGCCTGACCAATGCGATGAACTTTCTGGACGGGATGGACGGGCTGGCGGCGGGTGTGGCGACGGTCGCGGCGTTGGCCTTCGGCGTGGTCGGGGTGATGACCGGGCAGACCGCGGTGGCGTTGCTCTCGTTCTGCCTGGCCGGAGCGGCGTTGGGGTTCCTGCGCTTCAATTTTCATCCGGCGGGCATCTACCTCGGCGATTCGGGCGCGACGTTCCTCGGCTTCGTCCTGGCCTGCATCGGCCTGATGGGCGATTGGGCCGCGCCGGACGGCAGCGAGGGGCTGCTCGACCTGTTCGTTCCGGTGATCATTCTCGGCATCCCGATTTACGACATCATCTATATCACCATTTACCGGGTGCGGATCGGGGTGGTGCGCACGCTTCGGCAGTGGGTGGACTACGTGGGGCACGACCACCTGCACCATCGCTTGCAGCACCTGGGGATGCGGCCCAACCGGGCGTGTCTGTTCATCGCCCTGGGCGGGGCGATGCTCGCCGTGCTGGCCATCATCCTCAAAACCAAGGGCGAATACGACCGCATCGACAAGTTTCTGGTGATGCTGCTGGTCGCCTTGATGTTCGTGGGCGCGACCATCCTGATGGAGCTGGGCAAAGCCCGCCACCGCCACCAGAAATAGCCTCCTCTTCGTGCACAAGCATGAGGCGATGCTCCCATGCTCCCTCTTCGTGCTCTTCGTGGTGCAGCATGCTTCCCCGGCTCAAGCTCACCGCCAGCCGCGTTGCCCTTGCAGGCCCCGGTCGGGCGAATCGCCGGAGGTTTTATCGGGCGCCCCCACCAGGGTGCCGTCGCTGACCCAGGCGAGGTCGTCGCCATAGAGTTCGCTGACCAGCAACCGGGTGAGCCGGGCGCGTACCTCGGCAAGCTCGGCCTGCTCGGCGAGGTCGTGCATCTCCTGCGGGTCGGTCTCCAGGTCGAACAGCTGCACGCGATTGCCCACCGGATACCAGATCAGCTTGTACTGGTCGGCCCGCACCATCCGGATCGCCGCGTCGTTCTCAAAATGTTCGCAGTAGAGGTGCTCCCGCCGGGTGTCGGACACCAGCGACTGGCCCTCGACGCTGTCCGGAACGGGAAGGCCGCACAAGTCCAGCAAGGTAGGCATCACGTCGCGCAGGGCGGCGAGGCGGTGATCCGTCCGATGGTGGCCAACGCGGCGGTCGGAGGCGGTGGGCATCAGGAGCAGCGGGATTTTCGCCGACCACTCAAACATCGGCGGCTTCGCCCACAGGCCGTGGTTCCCCAGCATATCGCCATGGTCGCCGGTGAACATCAGGATGGTATTGTCCAGCAGGCCCTCTTCGCGCAGGGTGCCGATCAGCAGCCGGATCTGGTGGTCGATGTAGGTGCATTGGGCGTAGAAGCCCATGCGGGCCAGGCGCGCCTCCCCCGGCGAGATGCCGTGGAACCGGCGAAACCGGGCCGCGAGCGCGTAGGGCAAGGCGTCGAAATCTTCCGCCCACTCGCCGACGAAGGGGTCCGGGACGCCAAGCTCGCGGTACATCTCCAGGTAGGCCGCGGGCGGGGTGACCGGCGGATGCGGCCCGACGAACGAGCAGTACCAGAATCCGGGGCGGGTGGGGTCGCGGCGCAGGATGGTGCGGCACATCTCGCGGACCGCCCAGTTGGTGGGATGGCAGTGTTCCGGCAGATGCCACGGGCGGGTGGTGTAGACGTTGTTGCCCATCGCGTGCGTCATTTCCTGGCCGCCGTAGCCTTCGCGTTCCAGGAACAACGCGAAATCGTCCTTGGGACACCCCAGATGCCGTCGGCTTTCCTCGTTGAGGATGACGTCGTCGAATCCGATGCGGTTGCGCTGCGGATAGACATGCAGCTTGCCGACGGCGAAGCATTGGTATCCGGCCTCGCGGAACACCTGCGGCAGGGTCGGCAGGTCGCTGGGCATTGGTTCGCGTTCCTTGAACACCCGGTCGCCGTGCGTGCGGGCGCTGGTGCCGGTCATCAATTCACGGCGAGCGGGGATACAGGTGGGCGTGGTCGAATAGGCTTGCGAGAAGCGCACGCCGTTGGCCGCGATCTGATCGAGCGTGGGCGTGAGGATGCGGTCGTGTCCCGCACACCGCATCAGCGGGCCGGGCCAGTGGTCCACGCAGATAAGCATCACGTT
>CAZBCO010000244.1:0-7691 GCA_964490295.1 uncultured Planctomycetota bacterium | reverse complement strand
CCGGCAGGTCGTGTCCCGGCGTCACATAACACGCCGGGATGGCGTGAGCCGTCAGCACCGCTTCGATGGTGCGAAGCAAAGAGCGCCGCTCGCGCACACAGGAGGCATCCACGAGCACTGCGACCGGTGCCGACGCGAACGGCTGCGACCAATCGACTTGCGATCGGACGGCCTCGAAGACACGGTGCTCGTCTTCGGTATGTTGCTCCTCCCAGGTCATCACCACGGGAATCCGATGCACCAGCGAGAGGTAGAGACTGTCGCGGACACGGGTGCGGTATGCCTGCGTGCCGCACCATGTGCGGGGCAGTTCGGCAAATTGCCGATGCAGTTCGGGGCAGGGCCAGCTCCCTTCAGCGACGAAGACCGGAGCGGTCTGCATGAACTTACATTCGATCCCGATGTCCAATTCCGGCTCCATATCTTTTCCGATCCAGTAGAGCCGCGAACCGAAAAGCGGCTGTTGCCAAGGCTCGGAAGTTTCAGGCTCGACGCCGACCTGCCGCCAACGATCGATAATCCAGCCATTGGGCTGCCATTGAGCAACGTGTTCTTCGGGCAGCATCTGAAGGCTGTGAATCGGCTCTGAAAGGAACAGATGGTTGGAATCTTCGGCGGCGACCGCGTGCATCGTGTCGTTGCATCGGGCCGAGCCGGCGGCGATGTCCCCTTCGCCGGAGGTCGTCATCCACGCCAAGGCGGTCTCGCTTCGGAAAAGTCTCGCGAACGAGCGGAGATATGCGCGGAACATCCGCGAAAAGGCCGACTCCGGATTGATCCAGTCGGCGTCTTGGTATCCTGTGTCGAGGTATCGCTGCCAAGGCGTTGTATGGAGCCTGAATGTACCGTAGGGATAGTGCGTGAGCGCCTGCACGACGCGGAGGCCGTGCCGCTCGGCGACGCGGTAGTAGAGAGCCGCCTGCTCGGCCCCGTGCGGAGCGAGTTGGCCGCCGGCGTCGAGCCGCTCCCAGACCCCCCAGTGTTGCGAGAGGTGAGCGAGCTTCCAGCCGTTCACGGCAAGGCAGGCAAACCGCTCGTCCAGTTCAGCTTCGGTCAGAGCCTCCCAATAATGCCAGTGTTCACCCGGCGGCACATCGCGGTTCCAAGCGTCGTAGGCCTCCTGCCCCTGCACCATCGCTTCGTCCGTTGTCCCGACGTCGCGGAAATAGGCGAGGCCTTGGTACGAACCTGAAATCGGGCCGATCGGTCGGTCGGCCAGCGTGATCGAGTTGGCCTCGGCGTCGTAGCCGAAGAATCGCCCGTCGGTCACTCGGATAATGAGCGTGGCTTCGGCCTCGACCGTGCCCGTGGAGGCCATCCGGACGCGGTGTTCCCCTGGCGGCAAATGATGAATTATGCCGCTCCATATCCCGTCGGATTCGTTCAGCACATATTGGGTGCCGGAGCCGGTGGTTGCAATAACACGCACCATGTCAAAGCCGACACGGGCACCGCATGCGTTGGTCACCACCGCGGCCATCGGGACGCCGTCGCGTTGGGATTCGGCCGCCGTGCGAATCACGGGAAGGCAAGGCACAAGCGCCGGTGCCGACGGCAAGGCCACGCGACCGCATAGATGCGGTTCCGTTGCAGCATCGTCCGCCCAAAGCCCGATCGCCAGGTGCAACTCGGCGAAGTGGAGGTCATACCCGCGTGCTTTCAGTGCTGCGGCCAAGTCAACCTCCCACGAGGCAGGGCCGTTGAACCATGGGCTTGCGACAAGCGGCGGGCCGCTCCGGCCCTTCACAAAGACGCAGATTTGCCAGTCCGCCGTGGCCTCCGACACCGCCACATGCAGCACCGGATGCTGGGCGATCGCAAACTGGAAAGCCGGCAGGACCGCACTGTCGCAGTATCGGCCAGACCGACGTACAAAGAGCATCGAACCGCCTGAATCATGTTCAAGCCTGTTAGCAGGATCGGTGAACCATCGAGAAGCCGCGTCCGTTCCGGTCAACGGCAGGCCATCCCCTTCGCAGAAGCAAAGCTGGGCACCTTCTGCTGTCTCGCGCCAGAGCATCCGGCGGTTGAAAACCCACGGTTTGCCGAGCAAGGCGACGAATTCCGGCCGCGTCGAGCGCGGGGCAGGACTCGTTGCGGCCTTCTCGTGGGCATCCAGGATAGTAGACGGTTCGTTCAGGTCCAGGGCATGGTAGAGAGCGTCTTCCCTGTTCTCGAAAAGGACAGGTGGCCTTGAGGTGTATTCCTGGGACATATTACTCAGTTCCGCTTGGGTTCAAGCAAGAGTCCCGTGCATACAAGACAAAGGCGGGCCATCAGTGACCATATCCGACTCACGCAACCTGCGATCAGATCAACCCGCAACTATGCCGATTATAACCGCTTAAGACGAACATTGCGAGCGGGAACCTTCTTGAGCCCTTTGTGAGGGGAACTTGGGACGGTGCGGATTCGTAAAGGTTTCGCCGCGTTCCGCCATCATTGGTGCTGGGCTTCGAACTATCAGGTCGCCATCCGTATCAGACGACTTCAGCCGCTCGCGGGACAGGGCACCCCCGTAAAAGGTTTTGGGAACCCGCTGTCACCTACTCCCGGTGTGGTGTTTTCCGGATTTCGGCACGCTCGCTGCCGCGCCGCTTCGTAGAGCAGCGCGGCCGCGCCGGCCGCGGCATTGAGCGATTCGGTGCCTCCGGCCATCGGAATGGTCACACGATGGTCGGCGTTCGCGACACACTCCGGCGGCAAGCCCTCGGCCTCCGAGCCGACGAGCACGGCAACGGGGCCGGTCCAATCCAGCTCCCAGGGTGCCGCCCCGCCTCGCGCCGTGGCGGCCACCGTCGCCACCCGGCGGCTTTGGAGTGCGGCCATCACCTCGGCCAAGGCGCCCTCGGCGAAGACCGGCAGGCGGAACATCGCCCCCATCGTGGCGCGCACCGCCTTGGGGTTGGTGAGGTCGCACGCGGCACCGGACGCGATGAACGCATCGGCCCCCATCGCGGCGGCGGAACGTATCATCGTGCCCAGATTTCCGGGGTCGCCGATACCGTCCGCGACCAGCACCAAGGCCCGTTCCGGCAGCGGGCGGGAGCCTAGCTCGGACGGTCGGAACCCGACCACGGCGAACACGCCCTGCGGCGAGCGCGTCTCGGAGAGCTTGGCCGCGGCGGCCTCACTGATTGGGGTGATGGGGATATGGCCCGCGAGGCTCAGCACCTCCCGGCTTCGGGGTGCTTTTTGAAAAGCCTCGGTAATCAGCACTTCGCGCAGGTCGGCCCCGGCGGCCAACGCATCGGCCACCAGCCGCGCCCCTTCGATGAGAAGACACCCCGTCTCCCGGCGGGCTGCTTTTTGAGCGAGCTTCGCGGCATCGCGGATTCGAGGGTTGCCTGGGCTGAGCGGTTCCGTCGTCATGGCCAAGAGTATAATCCAAATCCCCGGAACATCAAAGCGGCAATCGGTGGTTGAACCCGGCGGATGTTTTTTTTCGGTGTGCCCTATTCGTGGCGCAGCGCGACGATGGGGTCAAGCCCCGCGGCCCGCGCGGCGGGATACAGCCCGAACACCAGCCCGACGCCAATGCTGATTCCGAGCGAGAGCACGATGCCATAGGCCGGCACCAGGGTGGGCATGCCGGCCAGGGCAGTAATCAGCATGGGAATGACCAGCCCGACCGCGGTGCCGATCAGGCCGCCGACCGCCGAGAGCACCACGGTCTCGATGAGGAACTGGCCGACGATCTGCCGCCGCTTGGCCCCGATGGCCCGGCGGATGCCGATCTCGCGCGTCCGCTCCGTCACCGAGGCGAGCATGATGTTCATAATCCCGATGCCGCCCACCAGCAGGCTGATGCCCGCGATGGAGCCGAGCACGATGTTGAAGGTGCGCTTGGTCGCCTCCGCCTGCTGGAGCAGGGCCAGGGGGACATCGACCTCGTAGTCTTTTCGCTTGTGAAACCGCTGCAACATCGCCTCAATCGCGGCGGCGGTCTGCTGCACGGCGTCAATCGACCACACTTCCACCAGGACCATGTGCAGCTCAACCATCTCGCGTTCAAACGAGCCGGCCGAGCGGCGCCGGATCATGTCGCCGTAGCGGTTCCGAGCCACGTCAATGGGGATGTAGGCATCGACGGCCTGGTCGGGCGTCTGGACGCCGCCGCCGGAGGTCTCGCTCTGCACGATGCCGACCACTCGGAACAAGTCGCCGCCGATCCGGAGCGATTGGCCGATGGCGTGTTCGGTGGCCAGCAGGCGCCGGGCGCCGTGCTCCGTCAACACACAGACCGGGGCGCTCTCGACCATGTCCACGGGCTTCAAGCGTCGCCCGGCGAGCAGCGGGCGGTCCACCAGGTCGAACCAGTCCGGCGAGGTTCCCATAATGCGGAGCTCAAGCGAGCGCTCGCCCAGCCGCCCCTCTTTGCGCACCTGCTTGACCGGGACGGTGCGGCGCACGTCGGGCATCGTCTCCCGGATGCGCTGTTCGTCTTCATAAAGCAGCCCGTAGATGCTCATCCGCACCCGCTGCGACCCGGTGCCCTCGTCTTCGATGGGCTTGACCGCGCGGAGGATGATGTTGTTGCTGCCCAGTTTGCGGATTTGCTCCAGGGCTTCCTGGCTGGCGCCCTCGCCCACGGCAAGCATCGCAATCACGCTGCCCACGCCGAAGACCACGCCGAGGATGGTGAGCATCGAGCGCAGTTTGTGCAGCATCAGGGTCTTGATGCCGGAGGCGATGTTGCGGACCATGCGCGAGCGGTGCATCAGACGTCGCCCTCCATCCGGTCGATACGGCCGTCCCGCATATGCAGATGGCTCTGGGCATAGGTGGCAATGTCGGGTTCGTGCGTCACCAGAATGACCGTCTTGCCCTGGCCGTTCAAGGTGGCCAGCAGGGCCATAATCTGCTGCCCGGTGGCGGTGTCGAGGTTGCCGGTCGGCTCGTCGGCGAGCAACACCGAGGGGTCGTTGGCCAGCGCCCGGGCCACGGCGACGCGCTGCTGCTGGCCGCCGGACAATTCGGTGGGCCGGTGCCCCAGCCGGTCGCCCAGGCCGACGAGGTCGGCAAGCTCGGCGGCCCGCTCGGCGCTCCGGTGGGCTTCCCAGCCCTGGTAGTACAACGGCAACTCGATGTTTTCAGAGACGGTGAGCTGCTGGATCAGGTTGAAGCTCTGAAAGATGAAGCCCAGCTCAGTGAGGCGGATATTGCTGAGGGCGTCGTCGTCCAGCGTGCTCACATCGTGGCCGTTGAGCACATATCGGCCCCGTGTCGGGCGGTCGAGGCATCCCAGCAGATTGAGCATGGTGCTCTTGCCGGAGCCGCTGGGGCCCATGATGGCCCAGAACGAGCCGACCTTGAAGGTCAGCGTCACCCCCGCCAGGGCATGCACTTCGGTCTCGCCCATGAGGTAGGTTTTGTGAACGTCGTCCAGCCGCACCAGCCCCTCACCGGCCGGCGCGTCGAATCGCCCTGGCGATGGGGAGGCGGTCATTCCCCTCCTCCCTGAGCGCCGCGCGGCGGCCGGGTCCGCCCGCCGCCCATTGTCGAGCGCAGCTTCCGGAGTTGTTCGGGCGAGAGGTTCTGCATCGCCTTGCGACGCTCCTCGCGGGACATCGCACGCAACGCCTCCGCATCCAGGGGCTTCTCCTCGGTCTGCCCGTTGGTTTCCGCTGCCGCCGGCTGGGTGGTTCCGGCGGGAATCTGCACCGGCGCCGCGCCGCCGTTGGTCGGCTCGTCGGCGAGCTCCGACGGAGCCAGGGGGGGAGCCAGCAGAATCCGGTCGCCCGCCGCCAACCCGGAGAGCACCCGGATCATCCGGTTGTTGTCATAGCCGACCTCGACCTCGCGAGGTTCGGGGCCGTTGGGGCCGGGCAGATACACCACGCTCTTGCCCCCCACCCGGACGACACATTGCACCGGGAGAAACAGCGTCTCTTCGTGTTGCTCGACAATAACCTCGGCTCGGCAGGTCATCCCCGGTCGAAGGTCCTGGGTATCGCGGTCGATATAAATCTCGGTGCTGTACACCTTGAGGTCGGGGTTGAGCCAAGCGCTCTGGGCATCGGGCAGCAGGGCGATCTTGCCCACACGGCCCCAGAACTCCCGTCCGGGCAGGGCATCGACCTTCACCCGCACCGGCATGCCCTCGCGGATTTTGCGGAGGCTGGCCTCGTGAATCTTGATATCGGCCATCATGGCCGAAGTGGTCGGCATGAAGATCAGCTCCTCGCGCTCGCGGACGGTTTGGCCTTCGGCCAGCGGCTCGACGTTGCCCCGCCAATTGGCTTTGCCGGTGGTGGCATACACCACCATGCCGTCGACCGGGGCTTCGATTTTGCACTTGAGAATCTGCTGGTCGATTTTGGCCAGCCGTGCCTTCTGGCGCTCGTGCTCCGATTCGCGCGCCTTGAGGTCGGCCTCGGCCTGCACCAGGTCGGCGGCGGCCTTACGCTGGGAGCGTATCAGAGCCTGCTTCGCCTGGGCCAGGTCGCTCTTTCGTTGGTCCAGGTTGCGCTGGTGGGAGTATTTCTTAAGCAGCGAGAGGTTGGTCTCGGCCAGGCTGAGGGCGATCTGGGCGCGTTTGGCGGCCAGCTCGTTCGCCTGCATCTCGCTCTGCGTCATGTACCCCTCGGCGACCAGGGGCTTGGACAGGGTGAGCTTTTCTTGCGCCCGGGCCAATTCCTCCTTGGCGATGGTGATGTCCGATTCCGCCTTCTGGAGCTCCCGGGGGTATTCGCCCTCCAGGTATTTGGTCAGGTCCAGCTCCGCAAACTTGAGAGCCAATTCGGCCTTGGCCAGGTCGCTCTCGGCCTGACTCTTGGTCACGGCCAGGTTCTCGCGGGCGCGGATGAACGCGGCCTCGGAATTGAGCACGGTAATCTGCTGCTGGGCTCGGCTGTCGTGCAGCCGGCTGGAATCCAGCTCGACCAGCAGGTCGCCCTTGCGGACATCAATGCCTTCGGGCACCAGGAACAGAATGGTGGCCGTGCCCTCGACCTGGCTCTTGACCACCGCCCGCTCCCGGTTCTGAATCGTCCCGGATTCGGTCACGCTGATCACCAGCGGCCCGCGTTGCACCACGGCCAACGGGACGGCGGTGTCCGCCGCATCACGACGAGGCCCGGCCAACTGCCAAACGGCCATCGCCGCCATCAGCAGCACAGCAAGCACCAGAACCCACCTGGCCCCGGCTCCTCCACGATTGGTATGCTTCACGTTCATTCTCACAACCGATTCGATGATGGTTTCGCCTCTTCCAGTCTAACATTTCTTCGGTCACGTGCAATCGTTGTATTTCGCGCAGCGCGTGGGGAACGGCTTGGGGGGGTGCGGGGCAGACGAGTGGTCGGGCAGTTCGCTCGTGAGAGCGGGCGGACGCCCTGCGGCGTCGCGGCACCGGGGGAACGGCGCCGCGATTCCGCCGACAGGGGTAAAACCATCCGAGGCGAGACCGCCTCTACTTCATGATATCGCCAAAAGAATCAAACACCTTCTTGGCTTCCGGATCGCTCTGGGCAAGCATACCAAGGCGCATCATGTTGCCCATCATATCTTTCATGACCGTTTCCATAGTGCCTTTGAACTTCGCTTCGAGCGCTTCCTGCTGTTCCTTGGGCAGATTTTCCATTCCCAATTTGTCGCCGCGTTCTTTGATGTCCTTCATGCGCTCGCCAAGCTGCTTGAGCTTGCCTTCAGCAGCCTTCAGGTCATCCGCGGTCTTGATCTTGGCGAGT
>CAZBCO010000243.1:0-10138 GCA_964490295.1 uncultured Planctomycetota bacterium | reverse complement strand
TATACCAACCGATAACCGGGCTTTTTCCAGTTCCGGCTGAAGCATGACATTATTGCAGGCGATGGGCCGCTTGCTATGGAACGATTTGTTCTCTGTCCGTCGAGGCGGTTTTGTCGAGGCTGGCTTGGACCGTGGGAGGCAGTAAGAAACGCTGGGTGATGGCCTTCTCAACTTCGACAATCAGGAACGCGGCACTTCCGATGCCCAGCGGGATGAGCCAGTGGTGCAATTCTAAATCGACTGAGCCGAACCAGTGCTGCATCATAGGGGCATAGACAAAAATGAGTTGGAACAACGCCAAGATGCCTACTGCAACCCAGGCGATGCGATTGGCGAAAAGCCGCCGCAGAGATAAACTGGTCTCGTGGAGGTAGCGGCTGTTGAAAAGATAGAACGCCTGACCGCAGACCAAGGTGTTCACCGCCAGCGTTCGGGCGAGTTCCAAGTGCATCTCAATGCCCTTTTCAAGGCCAAGCCGTTTCTGGATGAGAAAGACGGCAATGGTTGCGCCGCCGATAAGCACTGAGACAAAACCGATGCGCCAGAGGAACGCCGCGCCCAGAGTCGAGGCTCCGGGCTTGCGTGGTGGACGACTCATCACCTTGGGTTCCGGCGGCTCGAAGGCGAGCGCCAGGGCCAGGGTCACGACGGTGACCATGTTGACCCACAGAATCTGCACCGGCGTCAGCGGCAGGGCAAGACCAAGGACCACGGCGGCAAGGATGACCAAGGCCTCCGCTCCGTTGGTCGGCAGGATAAATAGTATGGTCTTGCGTAGGTTGTCGTAGATGGTGCGACCCTCTTCGACAGTGCGCTCGATGGAAGTGAAGTTGTCGTCGGCAAGGACAATGTCGGCGGCCTCCTTGGTGGCCTCGGATCCCTTGATGCCCATCTCGGCCCCGATGGCCCTCGCGGTGCCTGCGTGATCGCCGGTGATCATTTTCACGCGAATACCCGCTCGATGACAGGCGTGGATGGCCTCAATGGCTTCGGGGCGCGGTGGGTCCACGATGCCAACGATGCCGACAAAGACCATGCCCGTGCCGAGGTCGTCGAGGTTGAGGTCGCCTTTGCCCGTGTCGACCGGACGAGCGGCGGCGCGAGTACGCGCAGACCCTGATCGCCGAGCGTTCCAATCTGCTAATCCCAGAAGCTCCGATCAAGCGGTTGAGCCGAGCTATCGTCGGCTCGCTCCAGGGAGCAGCGGTCGAGCAGCCGGTCGGGTGCTCCCTTCAAGAGGGGGCGCGTTTCGTCGCCGGGGAGCAGGTTGAGCGTGGCCATAAACTTGTTTTCGGACTCGAAGGGGATGACCGCGATGCGCTCGCAGTCCTCATCATTAAAGCCGGCCTTGCGCGCCAGCGTGCACAGCGCCCCCTCGGTTGGCTCGCCGATGACCTTCCATCGGCCTTCGTCCTCGACGATGTCCGAGTCGTTGCACACCGCCATAATCTCGACCAGATCCCGCAGGTCAGTATGGTCGTCGAGCGCGGCATCTCGTCCGTCGGTCGTCACCTTACCGTGGGGGGGCGTAGCCCGTGCCTTCAACGTCATAAAAACCCGATCGGGTAATCACATGGCAGACGGTCATCTCGTTGCGAGTGAGCGTCCCAGTCTTGTCCGAACAGATGGTGGTGACCGAACCCAACGTCTCGGCGGCATTGAGCTTGCGGGTGATGGCATTACGCCGAGCCATGCGCTGCACGCCGATGGCCAGCGTGATGGTGAGAATGGCGGGAAGCCCTTCCGGAATCGCGGCAACGGCAAACCCGATGGCCGCCAGGAACAAGTCATCCACCGACAAACCGTGAAACCACCAGCCCACCAGCCCTATCAACACGGCCATGCCGACAATGACGCCGGAAAGCGTCTTGCCGAAGCGATTCATCTGGCGGGTGAGCGGCGTGGCCAACTTCTCGACGTCGGCGATCATCCGGTTGATGCGGCCCAACTCGGTCGCCGTGCCGGTGGCGGTTACTACACCGAAGCCACGCCCGGCGGCAACCATCGTGCCCGAATAGGCCATCCCGTGGCGGCCGCCCACGCCTGCGCTCCGGCGAAGGCTCGGTCCGCTTCTCGGCGGGAACCGATTCGCCGGTCAATGCGGAGATTGACCGCTTCGATGAGTCGCACATCCGCGGGGACACGGTCGCCGGAGTGCAGGCGCACCAGATCACCGGGGACCACTGCATCCGCCTGAATATCCGCCCATTCGCCATCGCGTCGGGCACGGGCGTAAAGCGACAGCATCTTGCGAATGCCTTCGAGCGCCTGCTCGGCTTTGCCTTCCTGAACAAAACCGATAATGGCATTGATCACCACCACGGCGACGATGACACCGGTATCAATCCAGTGGCCAAGCAGAGCGGTGATGAACGCCGCGGCGACGAGCACGTAGATAAGCAGGTCGTGGAAATGCTTGAAGAAGCGTTTGAGCAGGCCCTCCTTCGGAGCGGCGGGCAGACGGTTCGGCCCGAACTTCGCCAACCGATCGGCGGCCTCTTGGGAGGACAGGCCCTCCTGCCCGGCGTTCAAGTCCTGAAGCACATCTTCGATCGATCGTGCGTGGGCATTGGCTACGGCCTGCTGCCGCTTTGCCTCAGATGTCATCGAGCCGGATATCCCTTAATCAGAACGGTGTTCTGAAGCGACGGGATCATACCATCGTCCGCGCGGCTGTTACAAGGCGTGTCGCCGACATTCCGTCGATTTTGCCAAGATGCGGTCTCAATAAACTCCCTCGTCGCGGGCGGTGCGATACATGGCCAGCACGTTATCCGTCGGCGAGTTGTCCTGAAGGCAGTGGGTGGGAGCAAAACCATAGCCGCCGCCGGGCATCATCGTCTCCAGCGTCTGGCGACAATACGCCACGGTTTCATCCACGGTGCCGGTGGCCACCGGCCCGGCGGTGCTGATGCAGCCGTGGAAGGCCAGGCGCCCGCCGAAGTCGGCTTTCAAGGAGGCAGGAGCCATATCCTTCGCTTCCGGTTGTAGCGTGTCCACTACATTGATCCCCATTTCAATGAAATCTTCAAAAGCCCAACGGCTCGACCCGCAGGAGTGAATCATGACCGGAATATCGAAGCTCTTGGCCAAGTCCACGAACCGTTGGTGCAGCGGGCGAATAATCTTGCGATAGAGTTCAAGGCTGATAATCGGGGCGATCTGGGTGCCGAGGTCTTCGCCCATCCAGAGGAAGTCCACCCCGCCCTCGGCGGCCTCCAGCGTGCGCCGCAGGACTTCGAGTTGAATCTCGACTCGCCGGTGAATGTACAGCAGCCCGGCGGGATCCTCGGTGATCAGGTCGATCAGGGTTTGCTCCATGCCTCGCACCATCCCGGTGGAGTTGATGATGTCGCCGGTGCCGGCCTGGCCGATGAAGCAGGCGAACTCCTGGTGGTGCTTGACGGCATCCCGAACGCCGGAATAGTCGAAGTCGTTGGGGTCGGGCATTGGCCATCGGGCCACGGTCTCCTCGTCCGCTTCACGAAGCGGAAAGTCGCAGTAGTCCGAATCCCCGCCGGTCTCGTGTTCAATCCAACGCCGATGCCTGCCCCAGAGGTCCACGGTGACGCCTCGCTCCGGAATATCGGGGTGGAGTTTCGTGCCGCGGTAAGGAGCGCCTATAGCCCGGAAATCAACCCCCAAAGCCCGCCGCAAGCCCTCGTCATCTTTCGGCTCAAGGCCGAAGTGGTCTTTCAGCCGCCGGTCAATGCCGGAGTTGGCGCTGTAGTTGATCGGAACCCGGTCCGGCTCTTGATTTGCAAACGCTGCCAAGACCCGCTCTTTTGATGTCATTGCCTTGATGTCCTCTGAAAAGGGATAAGATCAGGTTTTGCCAACCGATGCGATATACACCGCAAACTCCTCTTCGCCGTCCACGCGGAGCAGCTCGTCGCACGCGTTCTGGTCATAGGCGGCAATCGTGCAGGCACCGGCCCCGAGGCCGGTGCAGGCCAGGTAGAGATTCTGACCGACGTGTCCGGCATCGATGGCGATGACCTTATGTGCGGCCAAATCGTAGCGCCACTCCATGCGGGCGGGAATCGCCGTCCAGAAGAAGACCACCGCAGCACGAGCCACAAACGCCTGGCGGAGACAGGCCACAGACGCGCGACGCCCGATACGGGCATCCGAGTACAGCCGAACCAGTTGGCCGTCGAAGGGCAGATAGCGATACATCCCCGCCGGCAAGCCGTCCACCCGGCTCACCGCCAGATAGGTTTCAAACGCATGACGGGAGCCGGCCGAGGGCACGGTGCGCAGGGCGCACGCCGGGCCGAGCACCTCCCGAACGCCCTGGGTGGCCCAAAGCAACGCCGCCAGCTCCTCAAGGGTCAAATCTTGCCCGCCGTAGTCGCGGACACTTTCCCGGCGGGTTATCGCATCGCCAACCGGCAGACGTGCCAACCGGCTCAACGCCTCGGCCCCATCGGGCAGGTCCACGCGCAGGGCGTCCTTCGGGCAGGGCTTCTGCAACGGCAGGGGCCGGAGGTTCCGATGCTGGCCGGTCTGTGAAAAATCGATCTGCTGCCGAATCGTATCCTTTAAGAAGAAGCGGTGCTTCCCGAACCGCTTCGCGGCGTCGCGCTGTGAACTCATAACCGCCTCGCGTCAGGTCAATGGTAACGGCCTCGAACCGCTGATATGGCGCGCGTATTCTGCCCCGGTGGGGTGCATTCTGTCAACCCGTAACTCGTCTTTCCTTACTCCCTATGGCTTGATCTGGGATATAGAATAACTTGACGGATTACAAAAACAGGTTATGATAAAAACAGCGATAAGGCTGTGTGTGTTTTTTTGTCAAGCCCCTCCCCTGGGGTTTTGCAGTACGCCCGGCAATGTCCCGACACCGGCCATAGCTCTGTGGGTCTGCCTCAGGCCATACTATATGAATGAGGACTTGATTATGAAGTTGAAGGCTTGGAGTGGGTTGATTGTGGCGGCGATGGTGGCGGGGACGGCCTCGGTGGCGTTCGGAGAAGACGCTCCCAAACGGGCGTCTATCTTGGAAACCAAGAGCCTGTGGCGCGTCCGCATGGTGAATGAAAGCTGGGAACTCGTTACGCCTGAGGGCGAGGTGCTGCACGGCGGGATTCGTTATAAGGACAATGACTGGTATCACAAGAACCCCAAGGCCACAACGATGTCCGACGACAACTACACCGTGGGCAAGTCGTCGAATATAACCCGCATTCCGGAAACCACATCGCCGGAATGGATGCAGCCCGGTTTCGATGATGGCGACTGGGCACGTTCCCGCATCGGCATCTCCTACATCAACTCCACAGATGCCAGTTGGAAGCTGATCCTGGCTCGCGGTACGTTCTATGTCGAAGACCCGGCCGAGGCGGGCGACCTGAAACTGAATATGGCTTTTGCCGGCGGGGCCGTGGTTTATCTGAACGGCGAAGAGGTCGGCCGGGCCTTTGTTCCCAAGACGAAGGACAAGGTGCATGCCTCGGCCGAGCGCTATCCCGACGACGTGTATTTTGACGACGCCGGCTTTGCCATCGCCCGAGGCGACAAGGCCCAGAAGGAACGCTTGGCCAAGCGGGTTCGACGAATCAACGGCCTCACCATTCCCGCGGCCAAACTGGTCCGAGGCGTCAACACGCTGGCCGTGGCCGTGGTTCGCGCCCCGATGCCCGTCCGCTTTCTCAACGGACGCAAGCGCGGGCAGCCCACCCAGACCGGCCGTGGCCAGTCCTGGCGTGTCCACAACGATTGCCTGTGGGGCCATATCGGCCTGATGCACCTCTCCCTGACGGCGGCCGACGCCGAGGGGATTCGCCCCAACATCGGCCCGGTCGCCGGGCGCGGGTTCCGCCTCTGGAACATGAGCATGGTGCAGCGCAACCTGGTCACCGATTATGCCGAGCCGTTCGCCCCGGTGCGCCCGGTACGGATGGCGGGCACGCGCAACGGCACCTTCGCCGGGATGCTGGGCGTGGGCGACGAGAAGCCGATCCGCGGCCTGAAGGTGGCGACATCCGACCTGAAAGGCCCCGGCGTGATTCCGGCCTCGGCCGTACAGGTGCGGTATGTGCTGGCCGACGGACGCCCGGCCGGCCGCGGGGCCCCTCCAGGATTTGATTCGCTGGAAGACGAACCTCTGGAAAAATATCCGGTACATAGCGCTCACGGCGGCTCTCTGGCCCCGCTCTGGATTCGGGTCCGCGTCCCGGCCAACGCCGCCCCTGGTGCATACCAAGGCAGCATCACGGTCAGCGCCGAAGGGGTCAAACCGCAGCAGGTGCCGCTGATCGTTCAGATCGAGTCCTGGACCCTGCCGCCGGTTCAGAAATTTCACACGATGATGGACTATGTGCAGTCGCCCGAATCGGTGGCGGCGACCTACAAGGTGCCGATGTGGTCGGACGAGCATTTCAAGCAGTTGGACCGTACCTTCAGCCTGCTGGCCGAGATCGGCTGCAAGACGCTGTACATCACGGCCATCCGACGAACTCACTGGGGCAACGAGCACGCGATGATCCGCTGGACGATGGACGATGACGGCAACGTCGAGCCGGATTTCAGCATCGCCGAGCGGTATCTCGCTACGGCGGTCAAGCGCCTCGGGAAGATTCCCGGCATCATTCTCAATAGTTGGGAGCCGGCCGAAAGTGCCGGGCACGCCCTCGGTGCTGCGCGTCAGATCATGGACAAGAGAATTCTCATCACCGTCTTAGACCCCGAAACAGGCCGACTCTCGCCGCAGGTCGGCCCCGCCTGGGGCACGCCCGAAGCCAAGGAGTTCTGGAAGCAATGCAACGAGGGCTTCATGGCCCTGCTCAAAAAACGCGGGCTGGAAGATTCGTTGATGTTCGGCCTGATCGGCGACGCCCGGCCGACGAAGCAGGCGATGAACGACGCGACCACCGGCGTCAAGAACGCGAAATGGGCGGTCCATTCCCACTTCCGCGTCGAGAAATGGCAGGGCTACACATCCGGAATGAGCACGGCCCTGTGGGGCATCCGGCTGCATACGGTCTGGCCTCCGAGATATGGCTTCGGATGGGCGAGCTCGTGGTGGCTGGCTTTGTACGCCCGGCAGATGTACATGAGCACGGCACCAGTGATCTATCGCACCATGATCGAGCGCTGGGTGGGGGCGCGACGGTCGGGTGGGCCGCGACTCGTCTTCGGCGATGGCTGCATGGGACTCGGTCGGATCGGGGCCGATTTCTGGCGCATGAGAGACAGCCGGGGAAATCTCCGAGGCACGCTCGCCGGGCGCTATCCGGAATCCTCCTGGGGACAATTGCGCCTCGACAACAGCATCACCGCCATCCTCGCCAAGGGCAAACACGGGGCCATCCCGTCCGTCCGCTCCGAGCAGTTCCGCGAGAACCTCCAGGAGATCGAAGCCCGTGTTTATCTGGAGAAAGTCTGGCTGGATCCCGCGTCCGATGAGATCATCGGCGCAGAGAAAGTGGCTCGCATTCGGTCCTTGCTTGACGACCGCATTCGCATCGCCAACAATCCCTCGGAAACCTGGTTCGTCGGCTCCGGATGGGCGGAGCGCAACCGCCAACTGTTTGCCCTGGCCGGCGAGGCGGCCGCAAAGTACGGCGACCGTGAACCCAAACCTAACCTGAAAGATCGAAACCAGCGTTAGCCGTTTTCACCACATGGAGAAGGACGAATGAAACTTTCAATTGGTATGGTCGTTTTACCCGTAGTGTTTGCGGCCGCCGCGCTGGGGGCCGAGGTCAAGTTGAAGGCGTCGGAGACCCTGGGCGTGGCCCGGACGCCGGCACACATCACCACCGGGGTGCCCTTTGCCAAGGGCGAACTCAAGGACGTCGGCACGCTGTCCGTCACGCTTGACGGCAAGGCGATTCCCGCCCAGTTCATCCAGATCGTCCCCTGGGAGGATGGCTCGGTGCGCTGGGTACTGATGGACGTGCAGGCCCCGGTGCCCGCCAAGGGCCAAACCGAGTTGGTCTTGCGAACCGTCGGGGCCAACCCTGCCCCGCCTTCGCCGGTCAAGGTGCAACAGACCGATCAGATCCTGACCGTGACGACCGGCCCGCTGGTCGCCACTATCGCCCGAAAGCGCCCCAACTTCATCGCGTCCGTCAAGGCGAACGGCAAGGAACGGATTACCGCCGGCGGCAAGGGCCTGGTGATCATCACCGAGGATGATAAGGAGCATATCGGCGACGCCCCCAGCGAGGTAGTCGTCGAACAGGCCGGGCCGGTGCGCACCATAATCCGCATCCGGGGTAAGTTCAGCGGGCTTCACAAAGGCCTGCTCTCCTATACCGCCCGCCTGACGTTTTACGCCGGCTCGCCCCGGATGAAACTGCACCTCTGGCTCGAAAACGACGGAGCGACAGGCTACTTCTATCCGCGACGCGAGGACGGACACTGGTCCAAGCAATCATCCAAGACCATCGCGTGGTTTCCGTTCAAGGGGATGGCGGTCGACCTGGGCCTTGGCTTCGGCGACCAACCCGTGTTCCGCTGCGAGGACATCGACCGCCGCGGGCAGCTCCGCGTCCGGCAGCCCCGCCTGTATTCCGGGAGCGTCGCTCCAAGGGATCGTGCCGTCATCAAAGCTTTTGTGTACAAGATTCTCGGCGGCAGACAGGAGTTGAAAGCCGGCGATCGCACCAATGGCGTGTTCCGCGTCGAGGGCGACGATGAAACGCTGACCGCCGTCATCCGCAATTTCTGGCAGGAGTACGACAAGGCGATTGAAGGAACTCCCGAACGCCTCTCGCTCTGGTTCTGGCCTATCGGCGGGCGCTGGCCACGGCACGTCATGAGCCGCCACCACTATGTTTACATAAGCCCTTCCTATAAAGACCTATGCGAGAAGGCCCTCTATTGGCTGCCCGGCGGCACGCACAAAGGACACGAGGTACTGCTTGACTTCTCCGGCGCCGCCTGCGACGAGGTCCACGCCGAGGTATTCGAACCGTTGCTGGCCTTGGCACCCGCCGATTATTATGCACGAACCGAGGCGGCGCCCGGAATGTTCGCCGCGCCCGATATCCGAACCCCCGACCGAATGACCAACCTGAAACTCGCGTCGTGGAACCGCATGGCCTTGGGAGCCGCCGACCCCGACTGGGGAAACAGCCTCTGGAGACCTCGAAACTACTCTTACGCGACCGGCTGGATGGACTATGGCGACTTCGAGGTAATGCGAGAAGGGCACATCGGCCTGCACTATGACTGGACCTATCTCACACTGCTTGGCACCCTCCGATTCGCGTCCCCCCTCCATGCGCGCCTGGCCCGCGACATGGCCCGTCATCGGATCGACATCCTCCAGCAGTGGTCCGACCACGACCTGCCCCATGCCAACGCCCTCCAGTTCTCCGGTACCATCCCCTACGTCCATCACCCGCACCTCCACCACTTGAAAAACGTCTCGCCGCAGAACAACTGGGTTTCCGGCGTGGTGCTCTATTACATGCTCACCGGCGAGCCGAAGGCGCTGGAATGCGCCATGCGAAACGGCGAGGGCCTGAGGCGCGTCTGGCGGGCCGGCCAGCACCAGCGCGGTGCCGAGTCGGCCGGCTGGACTATCGGCAACTTCATGGCCATGTATCGCCTCACCGGCGATCGGAGTTGGCTCGACGAAGCCCTCAGCATCTTCAAAAAGCATATTGTACCGCTCTGGAAAAGCCACGGGCCGTTCCTTCACAATCCCGGCCAACAGTTCCGAGGCCAGACCTACATGAGGGAAGACGAGGCATACTGCTACGTCATCGCCCAACTCTGCGAGTTGCACCATCTGACAGGGAACGAGGAGGTTTTGAAACTCCTTGAGGAGGGAGCACGGCGCCCCTTCCCGCAGAGTTACTACGCGGGCTTCCTGTATATCTCCGATCTCTATGCTTACGTCGGCCTCAAGAAGGGCGACGCCGCCCTTCTGGCACGCGGTTTTGAGCTGTTCTCCGAGAATTTCCCCCTGTCGCGGCGCCCGCCGGTGTATCGCCCCGGCACCCGAGATTGGACCAAGGAAAGCGCGATGATGCTGCGCGTCGGCAACGTGATGCAGTACAGCGCCTGGAAGATGAAAGAAGCCCCACCAGTCGCCGCACCTGCCAAGCCGTAACCGTCGAGAAGAGAGCGTCCGCCATTCGGCCGCCTGTCGCCGAGCGAGCCGCACTTGGCAAAC
>CAZBCO010000242.1:0-2845 GCA_964490295.1 uncultured Planctomycetota bacterium | reverse complement strand
CTCAGCGGCACCTCGATCCGGTCCCAAGCACCGACATCAAACGTCGGGAGGAAGAACCCTTCCGGCACCTCCATCGGCGAGGGTGCGAGAGAGAAAGCCCACCTCCCGTTCAGCAGCAGCACACGGTCGGAGGATTCGCGGTCAAACGACAAGGCGGCGTCGGCGTCCGCAAACGGGATGAAATAAGCTCGCGGGGCGAGGCGGTTGATTCCGGTAACTTGATGATTTTCCCAGAGCGGCAATGGGTCTTTCATTTCAGCGAGTCCCTGTCAGTGGTTTGGGGCGAATCTATCGGCGGAAATTGTAACCCAATCGCGTGGCCATGACAAACCCCTTTGGGGTGCGCCCTCCTCTTTTTATCCCGAGCAAAGCGCGGCCCCCGCCACCGGCCTATTTCATTCCGTATTTCAGGCCGGCCTCGATATAGCGAATGGCGTTGGCGGTAAAGCGCTCGCTGTGCTGTTGGTGCGGGTAGGACGAGGGATAGAGGAAGGTGATCAACTGGGAACGAGACCGACCTCGATCTCGCCGACCAGCTCGTCACCCATGTAGAACTCAATCGTTGCCTCGGTGGAGCGCATGTTGATGCGTCCGCCGTGGTTGCCGCTCTGCTTTCGGCTGAAACGTTCGAGACGCAGCTCGAAAGTATAGTGAGCCGGAACGGTGACCGTGGTGCCCCCGTTGCCCGATTTGTTGAACGACCGTTTCTCGCCGCTGCCCCACCGGCGCTTGGGCGATTCCCAGCTATTGCGCCACATCGCACCATAATTCGGACCGTTGAACACATTAACCTGAACCCGCTCGAAAAACGCCGAAGGGCTGCCCCAGGTAATCCGCATGGCATTAAAGGAGATCGACTCTTCGGAGGTGTTCATAATCCGACAGTTGATATCGTAGTAATTGTCGTAATACCGGGAACGCAGAACATATTCAAGGCCGCCGTCGCCGGTGGAGGTGGAGGGCGGGTTGGGGCTGACGTTGCATTCGATCACCGTCTTGGCCTCGCCAACCCGTCCAATGGCATTCCAGACCTCGCCGCTGGACACCACCTCGAACTGTCCCGGCCCGAAGGGCTTGGGGGTATCGGTGGCAGTGGCGTACTTGGAGGCCCACTCCACCCCGGCCTCGGCCACGTACAAGGACTGAACCGCCATCGAGCGATAGGCCTGGCTGGTACCGGCCACGCGGGTGGACGACACCATCGACGCGCCGATAAGGCCGACCAGCACGATAACCGCCACCCCGACGATGGCCGCGCTGCCTTGCCGACGCCGCAACGCGAAGGCTCGCCACCCTGCTCGCTCGGTTCTCGATAACCTTCTCACGTTGCTTCCCTCGGTTTCTCGACCCTCTCGGAGGCCACCACGGGGCGCACCCTCCACGCGGCGCATCCCTCACAATACGTATCGGACGCAAAGCGGTTCGGATAAGCCCCCGGAGAAGCAAGCCCTTGGGTTTGCCCCGTACCACGCCGGGGCCAACCCGCGTTGTTCTCTTTATCATTCTGGGGCGCTCTGTTAGAATAACGCCGTGTTCTAAAGGATGGCTGACGGTGGCACCGCCGGGTTATGACGAGGGGCCGCCAAGTTGGGGATGGTTGTGGTGGTATGGAACGCAGAAGCCTGGTCTCGCCGTGAACGGATCAGCCATCGGCTGTTGCTGGTTCTGCTCGCCGTGTATGCAGTGGCCCTCCCACTCAAGGCGTATGATATCGTCAACCACGCCGGGCTGGGGGCGGCCGTATGTGCCGCTTTCCTGCTGCGAGGCAATCTGCTCCGTACCGAAGCAAAAACGGCTTGCCGCTTGATGCTCGCCGCACTGATCCTGCTGCTGACGGCCAGTGTGCTGTCTGTTCTGACGGCCCTGCTGGACCGTTCGCTGCCTTGGAAAGCCGTGGAGCCGGCGCATACCTTTCTGTTTGGGGCTTGTGTGGTTTTCGCTCTTGGTTTTGGGCTGCGCGATGCGGCCTGGGTCGCCCGACTGCTTTGGTTGATGCTGATCGCGTACGGAATCTTTCTGCTGATTGACGTGGCCTGCGCCGGACAGATGGCCGAGAGCTGGGAGCATGGGCGGTTTATCGGGCTGCGCCGTTCTCCCACGGCGTATTCCAAGGAATTGCTCCAGATTCTGGCCTTGTATCTTGGGTCGGCCCTGATGATACGCAACCGGCTCGCAACGACCGGCCTGCTGCTGGGGACGTTCATCGCGGGCGTGCTTTTGATGATGACCGGAACCCGGTTTGCCCTGTTGACCGCCGCGCTGGTCACGCTCCCCGCCGCGGCACTGGTGGCGATGGCCTCCCACCCGCTCCGCAAGAAGTTGCTTTTGTTGCTGGCCTGGCTGGTGGTGGTTCCGCTTATTGGATATGGTTGGTACGTGTCGAACCCGTCACGGCGCTCGCTGGCCAGTGCGGAGCTCCGGGTGGAACATTGGAAGCTCACCGAAGCCATCGCCCGGCGTGCCCCCTGGTATAAGCTATGGGTGGGACACGGCCAGTCGCGCTCGGTCTTCGAATCGGCGGCGAATCGGTACACTCCGGAAGCCTACAACCGCTTGGACGAACAGTTTCGTCACGCACATAATGATGTGCTTCAGACATTCATCGCCACGGGCCTGTTGGGCGTCATTGCGCTGACCGCCGTCTGGACGCTGGCATTCGGCGGGGCGCTGGTCACCTGGCGAGCGGAGAGATCGACCGAACCAGGCCCTTCTCTGGCGGGGGTTTTCGTGATCGCGCTCGTCACCGTCGCCGCGATGAGCCAGTTTGACTGCACGATGCGCAACAAAGTCCAGGCCCATATTGCCTGGTTGATAACCGGATTGGCCTGGGCCTGGTTTCGGCTGA
>CAZBCO010000241.1:0-11540 GCA_964490295.1 uncultured Planctomycetota bacterium | reverse complement strand
CATTTCCTTGCCCAACGGCTCTACCTTCGCCATCTCTCATCCCTCCAAAAAAAGGACTTTTCCACGCCAGGACACCTTAGTCCTGGTACGAACGCACTTCCAAGCGACTCTCGGCTCTCTGCTTTCTCACGTGATCATAGAACAACTCCGCAATGCGCCTTGCCCCCAGTTTCAACAACTCATTACGAAAGGCCAAGGGGTCCATCGACAGATAGGCCGGGTCGAACTTGTCGCCCGGCTCCTCCGGGAAGCCGAACTGCCAGTTGACATTGGCGATACGGAGGGCCTCGGCCTTGGACACGTCCAGCACGCGGAACCGGATGCCGATGACGCCTTCCCGCGATTGCACCAATTTGTCGTGATACGTTTCCAGGTAGGTGATGTTGCCGACCACCAGCAGCTCGGCCCCGGCCTCCCGGCCAATCTCCACCCACCGGGACTCGTTCATTCCGGCGGACAGGGCTTTCTGCATCGCACTGGGGCCATAAATTTTCAAGCCGGGCATGGCCTGACGCAATTCGAGCGAGGCGAGCTCCGACAGCTTGATGCCGTCCACCAGGGTTGCCCCCCGGTACTGGGGCACAAACGGCAGGAAGGCCGTGGGGCGACCCTCCGGGCGAACGATCGCGTTGACCTTCTCATAGCCGGGAGGAACCGAGGAACAGCCCGCCAAGAGCGCGAGTCCCAAGGCCAGTACCATACCAAGCCGTCGCATCATTCCCGCCCTCTCGATCCGTTCCGGGTGCAGCCTTCAAGTGCTTCTATCATATTAGAAACTGGCTGAATGTCCAGCGCCAACCTGCCGCCCAAACCCTTGACGCTGTCCTTGGGAACAAACGCCCGTTTGAAGCCCAGGCGAGCCGCCTCGGCCACCCGGCCCTCCAATCGGTTGACTGCCCGCACCTCGCCGCCCAGGCCGACCTCGCCGATAAACACCGATGCGGGCGTCAGCGGCTTGTCGATGAAGCTCGAAGCAATCGCCAGAGCGATGCCGAGGTCCGCCGCCGGCTCCTCGACCCGCACGCCGCCCACCGCGTTGACGAACACATCATGGCCGCCCAATTGCAATCCCCCGCGCCGGTCCAGCACCGCCAGCAACATTGGCACCCGGTTTCGGTCCACGCCCGACACCTTGCGCTCCGGCGTCCCGTAGGTCGCGCGCGTGACCAGCGCCTGCACTTCGACCAGCAGCGGGCGTGTGCCTTCGATGCAGGGCACCACCGCCGACCCCGCGGCCCCGCGATAACCCGCGATGAACAGCTCCGACGGGTTCGATACCTCATGCAACCCGTCGGTGCGCATCTCAAACACACCGATCTCGTTGGTCGACCCGAACCGATTTTTCACCGCGCGCATCACGCGATAAGCGTGGTGCTGGTCGCCCTCGAAATAGAGGACCGTGTCCACCATATGTTCGAGCACCTTCGGCCCGGCGATGGCCCCGCTCTTGGTCACGTGCCCGACCATCACCACCGGCAGGCCGGCCTGCTTGGCAAAGCAGATCAGCTCGGCGGCACATTCGCGCACCTGGGTCATGCTGCCGGGGGCTCCGCCCAGCTCAGGCTTGTGCACCATCTGGATCGAGTCGATGATCAGCAATCCCGGCTCCACCTGCCGGGCCTGGGCCAGGATGGTGTCGAGTTGGGTCTGGGCGGCGACCAGCAGCAGCTCGGAATTAATGCCCAGGCGCTTGGCCCGAAGCGCGGTCTGGGCGGGCGACTCTTCGCCGGTCACGTACAGTGCCCGGAACCCCTGCCGCGTGATACGTTCGCAGACCTGCAACACCAGGGTGGATTTGCCGATGCCGGGGTCGCCACCGACCAGCACCGCCGAGCCGGCCACGAACCCGCCGCCCAGAATCCGGTCGAATTCGCCGATGCCGGTCAGCATCCGTGCCTGGTCATTGGGGCCGATCTGCCCCAGCGTTACGGGGGCTCCGCTGTCCAACTGCGGGCGAACCTCTGCCGCCTTGGCCGAGGCCTCGACCTCCTCGACCATCACATTCCACTCGTTGCAGCCCGGGCACCGCCCCACCCAGCGCGGCGACACGGTACCACATTGCTGACATACAAATCGGGTCTTGACTTTGGCCACGCTCTCTCCGCCCTCCGTCGCGGTGAACGGGATTATATCGCATCCGCAGGGCAAAATCAAAATGCAAATCCTGCCTGAGCAGGCTCTGGCTTTTTGAGTGCCCGGTGCGGAACCGCCCATGTGAAGTGGCTGTTGCGTTTATCTTAGGCTCCTGCATGAGCGGCGTCAAGAGGTGGGATGCCTTTGCCCCGCCGGCCGGGATTTTATTGTCGTGGCCGGGGCTAACTCGTTTTGCAGATGTCGCGGACTTTGGCGAAGGCGTCCATCGCCCGGTCAAGCGATTCGCGGCTGTGAGCGGCGGAAATCTGGACGCGGATGCGGGCCTTGCCCTTGGGCACCACGGGGTAGCTGAACCCGATGACGTAGATGCCTTCGTCCAGCAGCAGGTCGGCCATCTTCGTGGCCAGCACGGCGTCGCCGAGCATAATCGGCACGATGGGGTGGTCGCCCTGGGGGATATCAAACCCGCGCTCGGTCATCCCCGCGCGGAAGTGGCGGGTGTTCTGTTCCAGCCGGTCGCGGAGTTCGGTGGACTCGGAGAGGAGGTCGAGCACCTTGAGCGAGGTGGCGGCAATGACCGGGGCCAGGGTGTTGGAAAAGAGGTAGGGGCGGCTGCGTTGGCGAAGCAGATCGATGATGGCTTTCCGCCCGGAGGTGAAGCCGCCGGATGCCCCGCCCAGGGCTTTGCCCAGCGTACTGGTGATGAGGTCCACGCGGCCCATCACGTCGCGATATTCGTGGGTGCCGCGCCCGGTCTTGCCGAGGAACCCGGTGGCGTGGGAGTCATCGACCATCACCGCCGCGTCGTAGCGGTCGGCCAGGTCGCAGATGGCATCCAGCGGAGCGATGGTGCCGTCCATCGAGAAGACGCCGTCCGTGGCGATCAGGCGAAGCCCCTGGTCTCCGGCCTCCCGGAGCTTGGCTTCGAGGTCGGCCATGTCGCAGTTTTGATAGCGGAAGCGGCGGGCCTTGCAGAGTCGGATACCGTCGATGATGCTGGCGTGGTTCAACGCATCGCTGAGGACCGCGTCGTCCGGGCCGAGGAGCGTCTCGAACAGGCCGCCGTTGGCATCAAAGCAGGAGCTGTAGAGAATGGTATCCTCGGTGCCGAGGAAATCGCTGAGCGCGGTTTCGAGTTGTTTGTGCAGTTGCTGGGTGCCGCAGATGAAGCGTACCGAGCTGAGGCCATAGCCCCAGCGGTCGAGGCCCTGGTGAGCCGCCTCGCGGAGGCGCGGGTCGTTGGCCAGACCGAGGTAGTTGTTGGCACAGAAGTTCAGCACCTCCCGCCCGTCGGCCACCGCAATCCGCTCGCCCTGGGGGGATTGAATGATGCGTTCGTTCTTGGTCAGGCCGCCGGCCTGAATCTCGGCCAGTTGCCGCTGAATCTGTTGCTGCATCGACTTGAACATATCAGGCTCCCTGTTCAGAAAAAGGGGTCTATATACGGCTCTGGTGTTAGGGTTTCGTCCAGTCGAGGATGACTTTGCCGGATGCGTGCGAGCGCATCACCTCGAACGCTTCTGCAAACTCGGTGTAGTGGAAGCGGTGCGTGATGGCCGGGGTGATGTCCAGTCCGCTCTGGATCAGGACGGTCATCTTGTACCAGGTCTCGAACATCTCGCGTCCGTAGATGCCGCGCAGCGTGAGGCTGTTAAAGATCACGGTCTGCCAGTCAATGGCGGCTTCGGGAAGAATGCCGAGCAGGGCGATGCTTCCGCCGTGGCAGAGGTTGGCGAGGATGGAGCGGAAGGCGTCGGGGTTGCCGGACATCTCCAGGCCGACATCGAACCCTTCCCTCATGCGAAGTTGTTTTTGAGCGTCTTCGACGGTCTCGGTGCGCACGTCCAGGGCCAGCGTGGCCCCCATCTTCCGGGCCAGCTCGAGCCGGTAGGGGTTGACGTCGGTAATGACCACATGGCGCGCCCCGGCGTGGCGGACGATGGCTGCGGCCATCAGCCCGACCGGGCCGGCGCCGGTGATCAGCACGTCCTCGCCCAGCACGTCAAAGGCCAGAGCGGTGTGGGTCGCGTTCCCCAGCGGGTCGAAGCAACTGATCACGTCCAGCGGGATGGCGGGATCGGCGGGCCAGACGTTGACCACCGGGATGCTGAGGAACTCGGCGAAGGCTCCGTCTCGGTCCACGCCCACACAACTGGGGCGGGCGCAGAGGTGCCTTCGCCCGGCGAGACAATTGCGGCAATGCCCGCAGACCAGGTGGCCCTCGCCGCTCACCAGTGTGCCGGGTTTGTAGTCGTGGACATTATCGCCGACGCGCTCGATTACGCCGACGAACTCGTGGCCGATGGTCATCGGCGTGTGAATGTGCTTCTGCGCCCAGGCATCCCAGTTCCAGATGTGGACATCGGTGCCGCAGATGCTGGTCTGAAGGATGCGGATGAGGACGTCGTTGACGCCGACCGGCGGCGAGGGGACCTCTTCGAGTTGCAGGCCGGTTTCGGGCCGGGCTTTCACCAAGGCTTTCATGTCAGGCTCCGTTTATAGTTAACGTGCAGCGGATAGGATAGACTTCGGGCGGGGGTGTTGCAAGGGCTTGTCGGCGATTCATCGCCGAAGATTCGGGGAAATGGTGGGATCGCCGTGGGACTCATTCGGGATGATAGAGGAGTTGAATCCGCCAGTCGAGGTAGGCGTCGTACTGTGCGGGGCTGTTACACCGGAGGTTGGTCAACGGGTTGCCGTCGAGGATATACCGGATGCTGGGGTCGATCTGGGCCTCGGTGCATCGCGGGGCGAGCGCTTGGATAAAGCGACAGAGGTTCATCACCGAGGTGGGCTGCATCTTCAGCCCGGTCTGATAGAAGTTGAAGGTGTTGGCGTCGAGTCGAATGTGATGGGCCGGCTCGACCGCGAAGAGGTCGAGGAAATGCTGGTAGTGCGATTGCGTTTTGCGGCGAATGACGCGCGTCGGATTGGAGGCCTCGTTGATGGCTTGGCCAATGGCGGCTCCCAGCAAATGCCCGGCCCCGCGGCCCGGCAGGGGCATCGCCAGGGGGCCGGCCCCCGTGTGCGAAACATCTGTTACAACTTCGCGGGTTATGACTTCGACTTTGACCATCGCCGTGGCAAGGAACACAATGTCCCGGCAGGGCACCGAAACCTTACCGATTTTGCGATGGTTTTCATCTCGGAGGTCATCGACTTGCAGAGCCTCTTCTTGCAGGCGTGCGGTCTCGAGAAACACCGGTTCGGGGAAGACCACTCGTTGGCTTTCGGCCAGGGCAAAGCTCCGGATGCCCTGATTACTCAGGGCGTTGACCACGGCGTGGGCCTGTTCTTCGGTCAGCTCGCGGGCGACAATGCCGGTTTGATCGCGAAGCGTCCGGGTGACGTCCAGGGCCACTTGTCCGGTGGCTTTGGCGATAGCGCGGCTGAGCACCGCGATGGGAGCGGGTTTGTTGCCACGCATGACGACGATGAAGGTCTCGTCCATTCGCACCCCCTCACGCGGGAAAGACGGTCGGCTTGGTTATTCGTCCGAAGGCACCGGATAGAGTGGTGCTCGGATGGCCTTGGTCTCATCTTCCTCCGGCGGCACGATCGGCTTCTTGGTGCGCTTCTTCGGCTTGTTCGGCGGCCGGAAGTGGTGCCGGATGGTCAGGTGGAAATCGACGGGCGGGGCGCCGGGGATGATCTGGCCGTAGCGCTCGGTGAGGACGCGGGTGAGGGCGTCGTGGACCGAGACGATGTTGGTGATGTCGCGGATGCGGGCGTCCACGTCGGCGCTGGAGGGCACGCTGGTCTGCTCGTCCATCAGCAGCCGGACGCGCACATCATGCACCTCGGAAAGCGATCGGGCGGTGCGGCGGAGGGCCTCCTCGACCGCCGAGGCATGCACCTTGACGCTGCCGCTGTCGCTCTTGAGGATGACATAGCGGCTGACGTCGCGCCGCAGGGCTTTGGCCAGCCGCAAGGCCTGCCAGACGACCAGGCCGATGCCGACGAGCAGGCTGAGCACCTCGAAGGTGCGCGAGGAGATATCCCACATCGACATGATGGCCATAACAATCAGCAGCGCCCCGGCCAACAGAATCAACAGGTAGCCCAGATAGCGCCCTTTGGCGAGCAAATGCTTCATGGCGGAGTCCCTTCCTTTCACGAGTCGTCTCCCTGGGTTTCGACTTCCTCGGTCTTTGCCGCAGCTTCTTGGGCTTCGGCCTCGCGTGCGGCGGCGAACCCGCCGTTGTCCAAGACCGACTCGACAAACTTAGTATCCACGCGACCGGACAGGAAGCTGCTGTGGCCGAAGATGTCCAGATAGAGCGGAATGGTGGTCTTGATGCCTTCGATGGTATATTCTTCCAGCGCCCGGCGCATGCAGGCGATCGCTTCGCGGCGGTTGCGCCGATGGACGATGAGCTTGCCAACCAGCGAGTCGTAGGCGGGGGAGATGGTGAAGCCGGCGTAGGCGTGGGAGTCGACCCGGACGCCTGGCCCGCCCGGGGGGTAGTATCGGGTGATGGTGCCCGGCGAGGGTTGGAAGCTGACCGGGTCTTCGGCATTGATGCGACACTCGATGGCCACGCCGCTGAGCTTCACGTCTTCCTGGCGCAGGCTCAGCCGCTCGCCGGAGGCGATGCGCAACTGTTCCCGGAGAATATCGACGCCGGTAATCATCTCGGTGACCGGGTGCTCCACCTGAATGCGGCAGTTCATCTCGATGAAGTAGAAGCGTCCGTTGGCATCGACCAGGAATTCGACGGTGCCGGCCCCGTAGTAGTTGACCGCCTTGGCGATACGGATGGCGGCATCGCCCAGCTCGTTGCGCAGGGTCTCGTCAAGGGCGGGGCAGGGGGCTTCTTCGATCAGTTTCTGGTGCCGCCGTTGCAGGCTGCAATCGCGGTCGCCGAGGTGGATCACGTTGCCGTGGTGGTCGCCGAGGAGCTGGATTTCGACGTGGCGGGCGCCGCTGACGTACTTTTCGACATACACGTCCCGGCAGGCGAAGGCGGCTTCGGCCTCGGCCTGGGCCACGGAGAAGCAATTGAGCAGGCTCATGTCGTTGTGGGCGACGCGCATCCCGCGCCCGCCGCCGCCCATCCCGGCCTTGACCAGCACCGGATAGCCGACCTCGTGGGCGATACGGACCGCCTCGTCGCCGTCCTGAACCGAGCCTTTGCTGCCGGGCACCACCGGCACCTTGCTGTTGGTGGCAATCTCGCGGGCCTTCACCTTGTCGCCCATCAGGCTCATCGCGTCGGCGGAGGGGCCGATGAATTCGAGGTTGCAGCTCCGGCAGACCTCGGCGAAGCGGCTGACCTCGGAGAGAAAGCCGTAGCCGGGGTGAATGGCTTCGACGTCGGCGATCTCGGCCGCCGAGATGATCGAGGGGATATTCAGGTAGCTCTTGTCGCTCTGGGCCGGGCCGATGCAGATGCGTTCGTCGGCAAAGTCGAGATAGATGGCGTCTTTGTCGGCGGCGGAGTAGGCGGCCACCACCGAAACGCCCAGCTCTTTGCAGGCGCGGATAATCCGCAGGGCAATCTCACCTCGGGCACAGACCAGAATTCGGGAGAACACGGTTTTAGACGATCTCCTTGGTTGCTAGGTGGTGGTCGCAATGAGGAACAGCGGCTCGCCGTATTCGACCGGCTCGCCGTTCTCGACCAGAATCTTGACGACGCGCCCTTTGTGCTCGGCGCGAATTTCGTTCATCACCTTCATCGCCTCGATGATGCACAGCACCGAGTCTTCCTCCACCTCGTCGTCCACTTCGCAGAAGCGGTCGGAGTCGGGCTTGGGAGATCGGTAGAAGGTGCCCACCATCGGCGAGGTCACGGCCACGGTGCCGGGTTCAAGCTCCGGCTCCGAGGTGATCGGCCCGGAGACAGGCCCGGCCGGGGCGGCGGCGAACGGGGCGGCGGCTTGATGCACGATCTGCGGCGGCGCGCTGCCTTCCTTCTTCAAGGTCACATCCGCTCCGTCGATGTTCACGGCCAGTTCGACCAGGCCGTTGGTCTTCATGAACGCCGCCAACTCGTCCAGCAGGCTGCGAATCTTGTCAATATCCATCGATTCCTCCTCGGGCGTTTCCGGCTCGCTCAGACCCGGCTGAGGTATTCTCCGGTCCGTGTGTCGATTTGAATTACGTCGCCTTCTTCGATGAACAGGGGCACGTTCACCACGCCGCCCGATTCCAGCGTGGCCGGCTTGCTTCCGCCCGCAGCGGTGTCGCCGCGCAGGCCGGGGTCGGTGCGGGCCACTTTCAGCTCGACGAAGTTGGGGACCGAGACATCCAGCACCTGATCGCCGTATCGCACCACCGTCACCATCATGTTTTCTTTCAGGTAGGGGGCGATTGACTTGCAACGCTCGGCGGACAGGGGAAACTGCTCGTAGGTCTCCGGGTCCATGAAATAGTAACTGTCGCCGTCGCGATACAGGTACTCCATATCACGCCGCTCGATGTGGGCCTGCTCGATGTTGTCCTTCGACTTGAAGGTGTATTCGAGCACGTTGCCGGTCTCGACGTTCTTCAGCTTGGTGCGTGTGAAGGCGCTGCCCTTGCCGGGCTTCACGTGCTGAAAGTAATCCACGCGCCAGACCGATCCGTTGTGCAGGATGGTCATGCCATTCTTCAGGTCGCTGCCGCCAATCACGAAGTGTGTCCTCCTCTAATGCCCAATTTGCATCGCGTCCAGAGCCTTGGGGCTGTGCGACAGAACCTTGACGCCCTGGCTGGTCACCAGCACGTCGTCCTCAATCCGCACGCCGCCGACCCCGGGCAGGTAGATGCCGGGTTCCACTGTGAACACCATACGCCGCTTCAGCACCGTGCCCGAGGTCGCTCCGAGGGTCGGCCCCTCGTGAACCTGCAACCCGATGCCGTGGCCCAAGCCGTGGCCGAAACAGTCGCCGAACCCGGCCTTGGCGATGACCTTCCGGGCGGCCGCGTCCACCTTGCGGGCTTCCACGCCGGGCCGGATGCTCCGGATGGCCCGCTCCTGCGCCTCCAGGACGGTCTGATAAATCCTCTTGAACCTGTCCGGAATCTTATTGTGAAAGAGCACGCGTGTCAAGTCGCAAATATAACCGTCGCGCGCCACCCCCCAGTCGATCAGCACCATATCGCCGGCCCGCATCCGCCGGTCGGTCGCTCGGGCGTGCGGCAGCGAGCCGCGTTCCCCAAACGCCACAATGGGCGGAAACGCCATCCCGTCAAAGCCCAGGCCCCGCACGCAATACTCCATCTCCGCGGCCACGTCGCGCTCGCGGATGCCGGGCACCAGATAGCTTTTGATTTTTTCGAGGCATTGCTCCGCCGCGCCGATGCAGGCGACGATGGCGGCGACCTCCTCCTTATCCTTCCGCTCCCGAAGCTCCTCGACCAGGCCCGCCGTGCTGGTCATGGTGATGCCGACCTCCGACAGGGCGGTGCGCAGGTGCTCGGCGGAGTCCAGCGTGAGGACCGAGCCTTCGATGCCGAGCTTGGCGACGTCCAGGCGCTTGGCGGTCTGGACGATTAACGCCGACATTCCGCCGTCGCGTTTCAGAATCTCGTAGCCGCCGCATTCTTCCTCCGCCTGTTCCACGTAGCGGAAGTCGGTGAGGAAGGCGGCCTGCTCGGCGGAAATCAGCAGCACCGAGCTGTCGCCGGTAAAGCCGCTCAGGTAGCGCACGTTGGCCTCGGAGCTGACCAGCAGGCCGTCCAAGCCCTTGTGGGCTATGCTTTTGCGGAGCTTGTCAACCCGTCTTGAGATGTTTGTGGTCATCGTCTCTCCACCGGAGGTAGGCAGGATACAAAAAGAGGAAGCCCGGTCTCTTTCCCGGTGTCCCCCCGATGGCCACGGTGCATCACATAATAACCGGGGTCTTTTTCGGGCATCGTGTCGCAGCCGGAGACCAAAGCACAGGCGGCGACCAAAGCCAACAGCAGCAGGCGTCTCATATCGTGATCTTCTCCTCCTCAGTCTGCCGGATGACCTTCCCGTAGCGGCGGCGGACCGGCGTAACCACCTCCTTGACGAACTCGCTCACCTGCGAAGGCGCTCGCCCGACGAACCGGCGCGGGTCGGTGATGGATTGAATCAACCCGCGCACCGGGGCGAACGCCTCGTCACCCATCAGCCGTTCGAGCAGGTCGTTATCGCGCCCCTCCTGTTTGACCGCATGGGCCGCGGCTTGGGAGTGGACGCGGATACGCTCGTGCAGCTCCTGCCGGTCGCCCCCGGCCTTCACCGCGGCCATCAGGATATCCTCGGTGGCCATAAAGGGCAGCTCCGACGCCAGCCGTTTGGCGATCTGAGCCTTGTTCACCACCAGCCCCGACGCCACGTTGATGCAGATGTTCAGCAGGGCGTCCGTGGTCAGAAAACCCTCGGCGATGGCCAGCCGCCGGTTGGCGCTGTCGTCCAGTGTCCGCTCCAGCCACTGCGTCGCGGCGGTCATCGGCGCGTTCTGCGCCAGGTTGATCACAAACCGGGCCAGCGAGCCGATCCGTTCCGAGCGCATCGGGTTGCGCTTATAGGCCATCGCCGACGAGCCGACCTGTGTCTTGCTGAACGGCTCCTCGATCTCTTTCAGCCCTTGGAGAATCCGGATGTCGTTGGCCATCTTGCTGGCCGACTGGGCGATGCCCGACAGCGCGGCCATGACTTGGGAATCGACCTTCCGAGAATAGGTCTGCCCGGTCACGGCCATCACCCGTGCGAAGCCCATCTTGCGGGCGACCAGCCCTTCGAGCCGCACCACCTTGCGCTCGTCGCCCTCGAACAGCGCCAGGAAGCTGGCCTGTGTGCCGGTGGTGCCCTTCACCCCGCGAAACCGCAACGCCGCCGTCCGCTGCTCAAGCTCCTCAAGGTCCAGCGCGAAATCTTGGGCCCAGAGGCAGGCCCGCTTCCCCACAGTCGTCGGCTGCGCGGGCTGAAAGTGCGTAAACCCAAGCGTCGGAAGGGCCTTATACTTCACCGCGAACTTGGCCAGCAGGTGGATGGCCTTGGCCAGCTTGCCTTGAAGAATCCGCATCCCCTCCCGCATCTGGATCAGCTCGGTGTTGTCGGTCACGTAACAACTGGTCGCGCCGAGGTGGATGATGCCCCGCGCTTCGGGGCATTGCAGGCCGAACGCCTGCACGTGAGCCATCACGTCGTGCCGGGTGACCTTCTCGAGCTTCTCCGCCTCGGCGAAGTTCACGTCGTCCGCCGCCCGCTTCATCGCCGCCACCTGCTTTGCCGTAATCGGCAGGCCCAGCTCCCGCTCCGACTCCGCCAGCGCCACCCACAGCTTGCGCCAGGTGCGGAACTTGAAGCCCTCGGAAAACAGATTGGACATCGCCGCCCCGGCATAACGCGCCGACAGCGGGCTTCGATACGATTCGCGATCTACCACGCGCCACCTCCACAAAACTCGCCACCCTGAGACGCCGACATTCTACCCGCTCCGCCCCCGCCGGGCAAGCGGGCGAATCCGAAACCCACGCGGCCGGAAGC
>CAZBCO010000240.1:0-3100 GCA_964490295.1 uncultured Planctomycetota bacterium | reverse complement strand
CGGACGGCAGGCGAGTGGCTTATGCCGCAGGGAAGGATGGCAAGTGGCGGGTGGTGGCGGACGGCCAGTCCGGGCCGGAGTTCGACGGCATTCTGGAGGGAACCCCCGTCTTCAGCCCGGACGGCAGGCGAGTGGCTTATGCCGCAGGAAAGGACGGCAAGTGGCGGGTGGTGACTGATGGCCAGCCCGGGCCAGTGTTCGATGGTATCAGCGCGCGATCAGTTATCTTCAGCCCGGACGGCAAGCGAGCGGCTTATGGCGCCGCGAAGGGCGGCAAGCAATTTGTGCTGGTTGATGGCCAGCCCGGGCCGGAGTTCGACGGTATCGGCGCGGGCACGCCCATCTTCAGCCCGGACGGCCAGCGTGTGGCTTATGTCGCAGGAAAGGATCGCAAGTGGCGGGGGGTGATGGACGGCCAGCCCGGGCCGGTGTTCGATGGTATCAGCGCGCGATCAGTTATCTTCAGCCCGGACGGCAAGCGAGCGACTTATGTCGCCGAGGAGGATGGCAAGTGGCGGGTGGTGGTGGACGGCAAGCCGGGGCCGGCGTTCGATCTTATCGGCGCGGGCACGCTTATCTTCAGCCCGGATGGCAAGCGAGTGGTTTATGCCGCAAGGAAGGACGGCAAGTGGCGGGTGGTGGTTGATGGCCAGCCCGGGCCGGTGTTCGACGGTATCGGCGCGGGTTCTGTTATCTTCAGCCCGGACAGCCAGCGAGTGGCTTATGTCGCCGCGAAGGATGGCAAGTGGCGGGGGGTGGTGGACGGCCAGCCCGGAGCGGCGTTCGCTGGTATCGGCACGGGCACGCTTATCTTCAGCCCGGATGGCAAGCGAGTGGTTTATGGCGCCGCAAAGGACGGCAAGATGATGGTGGTGGTTGACGGCCAGCCCGGGGCAAAAATCGATTTGGTTGTTGCTGGGCCGGTCTTCATCGGGAATGATGTGATGCAGTACCTCGGCATCAATAAGGGCATCTTGTACCGGTTTACACTTCGGCCATGACCGGCGCCGAGTCCCGTTGCGCCGGCGGGCGGGATGCTAAGGCTCGACCGTCTTGAGTTGGCCGACTGAAGACGAACGGCGAGGAGGCTCAGGGGCCGCTTGCACGGACGTGGCGCTGGACTTCTTCCAACAGGGCCTGGGCGCTTTGCAGGTTGCGGGAGTAGAGGCTCTGGTAGTCCAGCTCCAGGGCTTTTTTATAGTACGCGACGGCCATCTGCAGGTGGGAGATACGGTTGTTGGCGGTGGCCTCGATGCAGACCGCGATGTTGTTGTTCGCCCCGGCGTGCTGCTTGTTTCGCCAGTAGCGTTCCCAGAAATAATGGCTGGCGATGACCCAGTCGCCGTTCTCGGCGGCCGTTACGCCCTCCCCCCAATATTTGTCCAGAACGCGGCGTTCCGTCACCCGGGTGCGCACCACCTTGCTGAGGAAGCCCTGAACGGCGGCGGCGCTCATCGCATTGAGCATCTGGCCGCCGGAGCGCCCCCGGGCGATGTCGCGCGACGACGCCCCGCCGCCCTGGTCGCTGTCGCTGAGGTTGGCCGAATGGCTGACAATCGTGGTGCCGTCCGAGAGGCGGATCATCTGGAGGGAGATCCCCACCTGGGCGGTCACCCGAAGGTAGGCGGCCGGGACCGTCCGCGTGCGCATCACATAGCGCACCAGGCGCTTGCCGTTCTGAAAATAGACCTCGGGCACGACGTAGGTTTGTTGCACCGGTTCGGTACCGCGCTCTTCGCTGACCCGGTATTGATGCACCTCGCCGACAATGGCCGTGTCGGCCCCGGTCATTTGGATGCGCTGCCGCGTCTTGGGGTCCACCAGGTCCGAGGCGTTGAACTCCTGCTCGCGGGTGATGGCCTCGACGTTCCGCCGGTCGGCCAGCGTGAAGGCGTCCTGGACGCCGGCGATGACGGCCGACTCGAAGAGGCCCGAAGCCCCCGGCTCGCGGGAGCGGTTGCGGAACGGCAACACGGCGACCACGCGGACATCGCGGATGCGTTGCTGTTCGAGCGGCTCCCGGACGCGGACGAAGCTCACGCGGGTGGTGCAGCCGACGGTGGCCGCCAGCAGGACCAGGGCCAACCACAGGCCGGGTGCCCGGCCTCGGAACTGGGCGGTCTTGATGTCCATCCCCATACCGATAATGTACCGCCCCTCCAAGCCCAAGTCAAACCGGTTGCCCGGCAGAACCTCGCGGGGGAGGCCCCGGCGGTCAGCGGAGCCGGTCAAGAATGTGGTCCACATCGACGTGATTCTGAACCATCTGCTGAGCGGCCTCGATCTTGTCCACATCGGCGGACTCGATTTTGAACACCAGTTGGCGGATCGCGCTGGTGACCGTGAAGGTGTCCTGATTGCTGAGCAACACCGGGAGGCCGGTCTGCTGCAAGTCGTTCATCACGCCGGAGGGAGGCATCAGGCCGCCAGTGAGGATGAATCCCGCCAGGTTCGGCGGGCCGGGCTTCTGGTGCTCCCGGACGCAGACCTCCAGGTTGTCCACCCGGTCGCCGGGGACGATGACCAGGGTCTTGTCGGCCAGGTAGGTGGCCATGTGTTGCGGCTCCATCGCCGCGACGATGTTGTGTTCGGCTCGATGGTGCAGCCCTTCCCCGGCGGAAAAGACATCCAGCTTGAGGTGATGCACCAACTGGGCGCAGGTCGGGAAGGTCAGGCCCTCGATATACGGGGCCATGCCCAGCAGCCGCATCCCCATGTTGCCCAGCCCGGCCGCCACCACGCGCCGGGTCTTCTCCAGCTTTTCCGGGATGACCTTGTTCAGCACCGAGCCGATCGTGGGCACGCCGCGGCACCCGAACAGCGAGGCGCTGAGCGCGATCTCGTCCAGCGGGCGCCCGATACCGCCGCCGGAGACGATCAACGCCAGGCAGCCCAGAGCTTGGGCTACGTCGGCGTTCGACAGGCCGAAACAGGAACCTACCCCGGCGTGCCCGGTGCCCTCCACGACCATCGCCTCTTTGTCCGCCACCAGCCGCTGGAACGCCTCCTGCACCCGGCCCTTCAGGGCCGCGCTGTCCCGGGCGAAGATATGCTCCTCGGTAAAGCCCCGCTCCACGGCGATGGGACTCATGTCGGTGAG
>CAZBCO010000239.1:0-4782 GCA_964490295.1 uncultured Planctomycetota bacterium | reverse complement strand
CTGCTGTTTGGCCACAAGGGCCGCAGCTTGAAGGAAACGATCCTGGCCCTTCCAGGGGACGATCTGGCCGACGATGCCCGCGACCGGGGTTTCGGGCTTGAAGCCCAGCTCGGCCCGCAGCGCGCCGGCGTCGCCTGGGGCGAACCGGGCGGCATCCACGCCGTTGTGGATCACCACGGCCTTCTCGCGGCCCGGTTCCGGGACGTTCTCGCGGATGAACGAGGAGATGGCGATGATCGCGTCGGCCCGGCGGGTCATCTGGGCGTCGAGATGGGCGACCCGCGTCAGGCTCACATCCCGCACATGCCAGATACAGGGCGTTCGTGTTCGGGCCGCCGCGGGTGAGGCGAAGAGGTGCGCGGTGGTCGAGTTGGCGTGTACCAGGTCGATGCGGTGGTGCCGGAGAAGCTCGGCGATGGCCGCCGCGGCCCGGCGCCACATCTGATACATGGCCGCCAGCCGCAGCGGGTTGCGTGTCCGTGCCAGCCGCCCCATCGGCGCGGTATGCACCGTTACGTCGAGAGCGTCCAGCCGCTCGGTCAGCGGCCCGGCGTCGGGCACCACCACCGCCGGGCGGAATCGAGCGCGGTCGAGGCGCTCAAGCAGCGTCAGCAGGCTATGCTCGGCGCCGCCCATCTGCGAGGTATGGCTGACGTATAAAACTTGGCGCATGGTTGAACTCGGCAGCCGGGTTCCGTTGGCCCGTCGGCAACGCGGACCTCACCCCGAATCATACCGGCGGACGGCGCGATTGTCCAACGCAATCGCGTGGGATTAAGCGAGGCACATTACCTTCAGCTCATCAAGGTATGGAATATCTGGCGGTATGATGAGCGAGGGCGATGACTGGATTGTTGTTACTATACAAGTTACAATGTTATGTGTATTGTATGGTAACTTCGGAGTGCCGAGATGGGCGTGATCAAAAATGTACTCCGTGAGGAGTTGGAGAACTCGCTTCGAATGAAGGGGCGCTACGAGCAGGAACTGGCCAAGCTGCCTAAAGGCAGCTTGGTGGCTCGCAACATCAAGGGGCACATATATTACTATCTGGTCTTGCGAGAGGGCGGGGCAGTTAAATCGATCTACCAAGGTAAATCGGTGCCGGAGGAAAGGCGGGCGCAATATGCTGAGGCCAAGCGGCTCCGGGCTAAGTACCGCAATGCCTTGTCCAAGCTCAAGAAGCAAATACGATATCTTGAGGGGGTACTCCGTGGCCAAGAGTCAATATGACCTATGCCTTGAAGTGCTGAGGCGAATCCGAGACGAAGACGTTCTTGACGAGTTGGTTATCATTGGGAGTTGGTGCATTGTGCTTTACGCCGAGTACTTTCGGGAGCGGGTTGTGCTGCCCGCCATCCGCACCCGCGATATCGAGTTCCTTGTCCCTGCCAAACCGCCCCTCCGCAGGCGAATCAACCTTTGCGAACTCTTAAGAGACCTTGGTTTTGTGTTGGATTTCAAGGGAGAGCAGGGCTACACGGTGCTTGCTCATCCCGATTTGATCCTGGAATTCATCCTCTCGGCAAGTGGCCGAGAGCCTCAGAAGCCGCTGTATATCAAGGAACTAGGCATTACGCCGCAGCCACTGCGGTTGATCGATCTGCTCACCCAGAACAGCATTCGGGCCGCGTTCGGCGATGTCTCGGTTACTATTCCGCATCCCGCAAACTTCGCACTGCAGAAGTTATTAATTGCCCGGCGTCGAACAAGGCAAGAGAAGGCCGAGAAGGACCGCATCCAAGCGGTCGCCCTTCTTCACGCGCTTCAGGAAATCGGTGAAATGGGGAGCGCCGCGGAACTCTGCCGAACCATGTCGAAGGCGAGGCAACGGGTGATTCGTCGAGAGTTGACTACATTGGATGAGCGGGACCTCCTCACCAGTCTTTTGGGCGGCTTATAGGAAGCGGGTGACCCGCCGGGGTCAGACGTTGAAGCGGATGTTGAGGATGTCGCCGTCCTGGACGACGTAGTCGCGGCCTTCGAGTTTGGCCAGGCCCTTGGCCTTGACCTCGCGTTCCGAGCCCAGCTCGATGAGGTCGGCGTATTGCATCACCTCGGCGCGGATGAAGCCGCGGGCCAGGTCGGAGTGGATGGTGCCGGCGGCATCGAGGGCGGTCTGGCCGGCCTTCAGTGTCCAGGCCCGCACTTCGTCGGGGCCGACGGTCAGGAACGAGATCAGCCCCAGCATCCGGTAGGACATCCGGATAAGCCGGTCGCGGGCCAGGGTGGTGATGCCCAGGTCGGCGAGGAACTCCGCCCGGTCGGCCTCGTCGAGTTGCTCCAGCTCTTCTTCGATGCGGGCGCAGAAGGCGAGCGAGGTCTCCGGCGGCAGGGCGTCGGGCAGGGCGGCAGTGCCGATATCGCCCTCGTTGATGTTCAGCACCTGGATACAGGGCTTGATGGTCAGGAAGCCATAGCCACGGAGCAGCTTGCGCTCGGCCTCGTTGAGGGTGACCTGGTCGAGTGTGCTGCCGTTTTCGATGGCGGCCAGGCAGCGTTCGAGCGCGGCGAGTTCGGTCTTGTCTTTGTCCTGATGCGGCGTCGGCTTGTTCACGTCCTTGCGCAGCCGTTCCACCCGCTTCTCGATGGTGGCCATGTCCAGCATCAGCAATTCGTCGTTGATGTCGCGCAGGTCGCGGGCGGGGTCGTTGGCCCCGCGCGGGTTGGGCGCGGCGGGGTGGTCGAAGGCCCGGAGCACCTTGACGCAGGCGTCGGAGTCGCGGACGGTGGCTGCGGCGTTGCTGTCGGAGGTGGCCCCGCCGCCGGCCGCGGCGAACACGCCGGGCACTTCGAGATATTCGACCGAGGCGTGGGTGATTTTTTTCGGGTGGTACATCGCCGCCAGGGCATCGACCCGCTCGTCCGGCACCTTGACCATGGCGACCACCGATTCGCCGGGGCGAAGGTAGGCGGTGGGGTCTTCGTGCCGCCCGGTGAGAGCATTGAAGACCGTGGTGACGCCCGATTGAGGAAGCCCGATGATGGTCAATTTCATGGCGGCAGTATATCAGGCCGCCCGCCCGGCGGCAAGCCGCGCGCCGGCCGAAAAGCGGAGGTTTTCTAATCGTTCTTGAACGAGCCGGGACATCGTGATACGATTCTGGGGCATGGTTTTTCTGGCTGTTGAGGTTCGAGTGCGATGACGAAACCGGATGACGGCATGTCGGCCCCTGTTCCGCGGATGGTGTTGATGCCGCGCGACCCGCTGTGGCTGTATGTGTATTGGGACCTTCCCGATGCTTGTGTGGAACGGGCGTTGGACGCACTGAAGGTTGCCTCGAATGAGGTGACGCGGGCACTGCGGGTGCATGACGCGACGCACCTGGCCCATCCCGCGACCGGCGAGCTGGACCTCGAACGGTCGCAGGATTACGTGACCGTGGATATCACCTCCAAGGACGACCACTGGTACTTGAAAGTCGGTGCCGCCGAGCATGCTTATTGTGTGGAGTATCTGTTGCTGACCTCGGACGGGCGGAAGGCGTCGCTGGTGACCAGTAATGTGGCGGAGACCCCGGCGGCGAGCGTGGCCGCGGCGGACGCCGAGACCTGGGTCGATGCGGAACGCCAACCCGCGCCGGCCCCGACCGATGAGCCGGCCTCGGTATGGGCGGATACGCCGGACAATCTGCACGAGGCGTTGTCCAGCGCCGGCTCCGGCAGCGTGACACAGCCCGCGCCCAATGCGATGTAGGGGGCGGAGCGGCAAGGACGGCAGGGCGGCCCTGACGGGCGCCGGATGCCCCACGACGGGTCTCAAGAGCCTCACCGATGTGTGAAAATCACGACGAGATCACCGGCTATCTGGCCCTGGTGCTGCATGCCCACCTGCCCTTTGTGCGCCATCCGGAGCACGAGGTGCATCTCGAAGAGCACTGGCTGTTCGAGGCCATCACCGAGACCTATCTGCCGCTGTTGAACCTGCTGGAGACGCTGACGGAGGGCGGCATCCGTCCGAAGTTGACGATGTCCATCACGCCGCCGCTGGCCTCGATGCTGGGCGACGGGTTGCTTTGCGAGCGCTACAACCAACGCATCACCAGCCTGATCGAACTCGCCGCCCGCGAGGTGGAACGCACCCGGCACGAGCCGCCCTTCGACCGGCTGGCCCGGATGTACTACGCCCGTTTCATCGAATGCCGCCGGATGTTCAATGAGTGGTATGAGCGCGATCTGCTGGGAGCCTTCGCCCGGTTCCAGGAGATGGGGGTGGTCGAGATTATGGCCTCGGCGGCGACGCACGGCTATCTGCCGCTGATGTTGCCGGACCGCCGTGCAGCCCGCGCCCAGATCGCCGTGGGGGTGCGGTACTACGAGCAGACCTTCGGGCGTCGCCCGCGCGGGTTCTGGCTGCCGGAGTGCGGTTATGCTCCGGGCCTGGACGACCTGCTGGCCGAGCAGGGCATTCGCTACACGCTGCTGGAATGTCACGGCATCGCCTACGCCCGCCCCAAGCCGCGCCTGGGCCTCTACGCCCCGGTGTATTGTCCCTCCGGCGTGGCGGCGTTCGGGCGTGATGTGGCCTCGTCGAAGCAGGTCTGGAGCGCGATGGAGGGCTACCCCGGCGATTCGCAGTATCGGGAATTCTATCGCGACGTGGGCTACGACCTCGACTACGACTACCTTCGCCCCTATATTCACCCGGACGGCCACCGGATGTTGACCGGGATGAAATACTATCGTATCACCGGGCCGGACGGCGACAAGGAGCCTTACCTGCCGCTGCCGGCGCGGGAGAAGGCCCGCGAGCACGCGGCGGATTTTCTGAGGTGCCGAACC
>CAZBCO010000238.1:0-3375 GCA_964490295.1 uncultured Planctomycetota bacterium | reverse complement strand
ACCGCACAGAAGTGGCAGCCGCGCGTGCAGACGTCGCCCAGAATCATAAACGTGGCCGTTCCCCGCTCAAAACATTCGCACAGGTTCGGGCAGCGAGCGCTCTGGCATACCGTGTGGACGTGCAGGCCGTCGAGCAGGCCGCTGACCTGCTTCATCCGCCCGCCGCGCGGCAGCCGCTTCTTCAACCAGGGGGGAAATCGTTTGCCGGTAGCCGTCATTCTATGTGCTCGAACCGCCGTGTTGCGGCGGGTATGGGTTGTCAGGGACCAAACCGTTGAACGGGCGGATTGTATAGCCCCAGGCGGAAGCTGTCAAGCTGACCGCGACGTTTAAAGGTACCCGGCGTCTTTCAGCTTGTCGAGCGTGATGGTTCCCGTTGGGGCCGACCGCCCGATGGCCTTGGCGACCATCTTGCCGAGGATGTCGGTCTCGATGTTGACCGCGTCGCCCGCCCGCTTGAAGCTCAGCGTGGTGTCTTGAAGCGTGGTCGGAATAATCGCACAAGCGAAACGCTCCGCTTCGACCGACGCCAGCGTCAAGCTGATGCCGTCCAGGGCGACGGAGCCTTTATGGACCATCCCATCGGTCAACGCCCGCCCGGCGGCAAGGGTCAGCGTCGCACTGTCTCCGGAGGGCGTCAGGCTGATGATGCGGCCCACGCCGTCGATGTGGCCCAGCACGAAATGGCCGCCGAGCTGGTCGCCCACGCGAAGCGATGGCTCGACGTTCACGCGGTCGCCCGGCTTGAGTTGGCCCAGGGTGGTGAGGCCGAGGGTTTCGGTGACGACGTCGAACTCGCCCAGCGTCCCGTGCTTCTCGGCGAGCGTGAGGCAAGCTCCGCTGATGCAGAAGCTGTCGCCGCGGCCCCCCGCGTCCGCGAGGTCGCCGAGGTCGATGGTCAGCCGAGCGCCCGATGAGGTGGGGCGGATACTGACCAGCGGAGCAAGTCGCTTGACGATTCCGGTGAACATCCTTCGCCTCCTGTGATGCAGCGGATTCTAGCGGCCGGGGGGCTGCAAGTCAATCGCCGGAGGAAGGAAGGGGCGAGCACGAGCACGAGTACGAGTACGAGCATGAGTATGAGTATGAGTTACGGGTAGCTCAGCTAGTCCTTGTCGCCGGGAGCGGAGAAGGGGGAGACCGCTTCCGGTTTGCGGAGGTCCTCGCTGCTGCTGTCGTTGGCCTTCAGGCCGGTGCGTGCCAGCCGGTCCGCGGCCAGGCGGGTGCGCCGGGCGTAGCCCTCGTTGTCCATCACGCGCGGTGTGACGAAGATATAAAGGCTGCTCTTGGTCTTGGTGGCGGAGGTGGATTTGAAGAGCCAGCCGAGCAGGGGAATGTCCCCGAGCAGCGGGACTTTGGTGACGCTCTCGCCGTTCTTCTCGCTGACCAGCCCGCCGATGACCAGGGTTTCGCCGTCTCGAAGCCGGACGGTGGTTTCCGCCTTGCGTGAGGCGGTCAACGGGCGCTCATCAAACTGCCCCTTAAAGTCCAGAATCTCGCTGATCTCCGGTTTGACCAGCAGGGTCACCGATTCGCCGCCGGCGTTGACCTGCGGCGTGACCGACAGGATGGTGCCGGTTTCGATCTCTTGGAAGCCGGTCACCGCGGTGACGCCGGTCTCCAGGTTGGTGGTGTAAATGGGAACGGGAACGGTTTGGCCGATGTTGATGCGGGCCTCCCGATTGTTCAGCGTGGTGATTTCCGGGTTGGCAATCAGATTGGAGCTGTTGTCGCTCTTGATGATCTCCAGCACGGCCGACAGGCCGGTGGCGTCCAGTGTGCCGAACGTGAAATCGTCCGGAATCGCATTGGGGAAGGCCGAATTGGTTGAGAAATCGGCTTCCTCCGGGGTGGCGGAACCGAGGCGGTTTTGGGGAACGAACGACCCGCCGTGCTTGTCTTGATCGAACGGGAAGGTGATCGGGCGCTTGGCTCCGCTGGCCGAGATGCGCGTGGACCAGTTAATCCCCAGCTTTTCGCTGGCGTCGGTCGAGGCTTCGATAATCTCCGCCCCGATGGTCACCTGCGGGTCCGGCTCGTCGAGTTCGGCGACAATTTTGGCAATGGCCTGCAAGGCGTTGTCCTCGTCATAGACCACCAGCGTGTTGGAGCCGGGGTCGGCCTCCACCTTGCCGTTTTTCCCGATGAACGAATTGACCAACTCCTTCAGCTTGGCGGCGTTGGCATATTTCAATTGGAAGGTCTGCACCTTCGGGATGCCGTCGGCGGTGACCGCCGTGGCCGGGGCATAGACCTCGATCACGCCGCCCTTGGCTCGATAAGCAAACCCGTTGATGGTCACCAGCGAGTCCATCGCCTGCTTCAGGGTGACGTCGGAGAAGCGGGCGCTGACCGTGGTCTGCACATTCTTGGCGGTGATGATGCTCAGCCCGAACTGCTTGGACAGGATGCGCAGGGCAGTGTCCAGCGGCACGTCCTGCACGTCGATGGTTACCTTGGCCTTGCTGTTGTTCAACAGGTCGGACGCATTCGTTGCCGTGTCGGCGGCCAGGGCGACACTCGTTGCCAACACCAGAATCAAGCCGCTGAGCCAGACGCGATGGTGCTTCATTCCGTAACTCCTCTTTGGGGGCTATTCTTTCAACTGCAGGAAGACATCATTCTTCCCGCGCTTGAGCATCACACCGTTCTTGACGATTTTGATGATTTCATAACCGGCGACATACTCGCCGACGCCGACCACATCATTGTTGATCAGGGCCACGCCCGAATCGCCGGACCACGAGACGCCGCGCAACACCAGTTGCGTGCCGCCTTCGCTGACCTGAACCACGTCGGGCGGGGGCGGAGAAATCATGAAGACACTGGAGCGCGTGGTGCTGTTGAGCCGCCCCGCATCCACCGCGACCACATAGCCGCCGATCGGCTGGTCCTTGGGCGCGGGCAGGGTGAAGGTCCAATCGCCGTCGCCCTTTTCGTCGGACTGCGGCCGGATGCCGTCCACGAACTCGTCGTCAAAGGGCGGGGCGCTCCCGAAATAGAGGCGAGCCGACAGGACGCCGCTGTTTCCGTGGGTTTGGTCGGTGCAGGGAATCTTGAGGGTGATGACCCGTTCGTCGCGAGGGGCCTCGATCTTCTTCGGTACCGTGACCAGCGGGCCGCGCGTGTCGGGCGGGACGAAGGGGTCGCGGCCCCACGGCAACGTCATTCGTTGCTCCTGAGCTTGGTTGTCCGCCGTGATATAGATGCCGGAGAAAGACGCCGTGGCCGGGGCCTGTTGGGCTTGGGGTGCGGGCCGCTTGGCCGGCGCGGCCTGGCCGTGTTCGATGACGATCGCTTGGAGCGAACGACTTTCTGTCTGCTGCACCATGGGGTTCTGCCACCTCCTCTTGGGTCAGGCTCGGGGCGCCCGGA
>CAZBCO010000237.1:0-4110 GCA_964490295.1 uncultured Planctomycetota bacterium | reverse complement strand
GCGCTCCAGGTCCAGCCCGGTCTGCTCCGCCAGCGAGCGGAGGGTGGCCTCGTCGCCCACCAGTACTGCCTCGGCGAGGTTGTGATCGAGGGCATCCTTAACCGCCTGCACCACCGTCAGGTCCGCGGCCGCGGCCACCGCCACGCGCTTGATGGGATAATCCTGCACCGCCGCCTGAATCTCCGCCAGCGTCTTCATATTGCCTCCTTATGGCTTGCTTGGCCCTTCCGATCCTGCCTCCGTGTCGCCCGGCCCGCCCATTGTCGACGCGGAGCACCAAGATGCAACCTTTTTCTCCGGCCCGACCGCTGCGCCCGGTTTGACAGGGGGCCTCACCCCTTCAATCCGCTGCCGGCGACGCCTTCGATGAAGCGGCGTTGGAGGAAGAGATAGAGCACCACCACGGGGAAGATGACAATCGCGGAGGCGGCCATCAAGATGTGCAGGTTGCTGGACTCTTCGCTGCGCAGCAGGGACAGGCCGACCTGGACGACGCGAGTCCCCGGCGAGGAGGTGACCAGCAGGGGCCAGAGAAAGGCGTTCCAACTGCCGAGAAAGGTGAAGATGGTGATGGTCGCCAGCGCGGGCGCGGCCATCGGTGTGGCGATCTGCCAGAGGAAGCGCCAGTGGCTGCACCCGTCGATCTGCGCCGCCTCGAAATAGTCGCGCGGGATGGTCAGGAAGAACTGCCGCAGGATGAAGATCGAAAAGACGTTGGCCATCCACGGCACGATTAACGCGGGCAGCGTGTCGTACAGCCCCAGGCGGGTGATGGTCATGTAGTTGGGAATCAGGGCGACCTCGAAGGGGATCATCATCGTCGAGAGGAAGAGCACGAAGAGGACCCGCTTGCCGAAGAAGTCCATAAACGCGAAGGCGTAGGCGGCGAGGATGGAGGTGAACAGCACGCCCAGCGTCACCCCCGCCGCGACCAGCAGGCTGTTGCGGAAATAGACGGTGAAGTTGGCCTGCTCCGACGACGCCCCCCGTGCGCTCTGCCAGGCCTCCCCGTAGTTCTGCCACTGCGGCGAGGCGGGCAGCAGCCGGGGCGGCACCGCGTTGACCTCCTCCGGCGTCTTCAGCGAGGTCGAGGCCATCCAGAAGAACGGGAAGGCCACCACCACCACGCCCAGTATCAGAATCAGATAGCTCGCCGTCCTCTTCATCCCGCCTCCACCCACCCCACTCGTGCTCCTGCTCGTGCTCCTCATCTCATCCACCGCCCTCAATAATGCACCCGGCGGCCCAGCACCCGCATCTGCACCAGCGTCAGGCCCATAATCACGAAGAAGAGCAGCACCGCCGCAGCGGTGGCGTGCCCGTAGTCGAAGCTGTTGTAAAACTTGTTGAAAATCAGCATGGTCAGGTTCTGCGTGCTGCCCACGCTCTCCTCGTAGGTGAGGATGTAAATCTGGTTGAAGGTCTGGAACGAACGGATGACCGAGATGATCGCCAGAAAGAACAGCGTCGGTGTGAGCAGCGGCAGGGTGATGTACCACATCTTCTGGCGGCTGCCCGCGCCGTCAACATCCGCCGCCTCATAGGTCTCGCGGGGAATGGCCGACAGCCCGGCGAGGAAGATGACCACATCGAACCCCAGGGTGTGCCAGATGGAGAAGACCATCACGCAGACCAGCGCCAGGCTCGGCCCCGCCGCCCAGGACGGCAGCGTCCATCCCACGTGGTCGGCCAGCATTTGAAACACGCCCGCGTGCTCGCTGTACCAGCGCAGCGGGTCGCCGCCGAACCACCCGACCAGGATGTTGGCCAGCCCGCGGTCGCCGGGCGAGAAAATCCAGCGCCAGACCATCGCCGCCGCCACCGTCGAGGTCACGTAGGGCAGAAAATAGAGGGTGCGGAACATCCCCAGCCCGCGCAGCTTCTGGAACAGCAGGCTGGCGATGAAGAAGCTCAGCATCAGCGCGAGGGGCACCGTGCCGAGCACATACCAGGTGGTGACGCCCAGCGCGTCCCAGAACTCGCCGCCGACCAGCAGGTCGCGGTAGTTCTGCAGCCCGACGAAGGCCTCGCCCGGCTTCCCCACCTTGGTCTGGGTGCTCATCAGCACGGCGTCGAGCAACGGATAGACGGAGAAGGTCAGCAGCAGAATCGCCGCGGGAGCGAGGAAGAGATAGGCGAGCCAGCGTCGGCGCCTCATAGCCATCGGCCTCAGGCGTCGAACGAACAGGTCTGGTCGGCGATCAGGGCGTTGGCTTCGGCCAAGCTCTCGAACGTGCCCGCGTCGGTCCACCCGAAGGGCAGCTCCGCGCAGGTCAGAGCGCCCGCCCGGATATAGGCGTTGTTCACGTCCGTGATCTCCAGCTCGCCGCGCGCGGAGCGCGGCAGTGTGGGAATAATCTCAAACACGCGCCGGTCATAGAGGTAGCAGCCGGTGACGACGCGGTCCGACGGCGGGTCCTTCGGCTTTTCGATGATCTCGACCACGCGGTCGCCCTCCATCCGGGCCACGCCGAACCGTTGGGGCCGCTTGTGCGGGCAGAGGAACAACTGCGCCCCGGACTGGAAATCGGCCACGTGGGGGGCCAGGCTGCCCGCGAAGACGTTGTCGCCCAGCACCACCATCACTGGCTCCTCTCCGGCGAACTCGCGGCACAGGCCCAGCGCCTCGGCGATGCCGCCCGCCTCGTCCTGCACCCGATAGGTGAACCCGACGCCGAAGGCGCTCCCCGAACCGAGCGTCCGCACCAGCGCGTCGAGGTGCTCCACGCCGGTGACCACCATGATGTCGTGGATGCCGCACTGCACCAGCGTGTTCAGCGGCCAATAGATCATCGGGTAGCGGCCCACCGGCAGCAGATGCTTGTTGGTGACCCGTGTCAGCGGCGCCAGACGGCTGCCCGTGCCGCCCGCCAGAATGATGCCCTTCATGCCATGCTCTCCCAATCGTAGTCGCCCAAGTCACAGGGCCGCGTCAAGGCGTCCTCCAGCGCGACCTCCACCGGACGGAGCCGATAGCCCAGCGCGTGGAGCCGTGAGCAGTCCACCAGGGCGTTGACCCGCGGCGCGGCCACCTTGTCCAACAGCTCCTCATACGTCATCTTGTTGATGGGCATCTCCGGTTGCCAATAGCGGCGGATCATCTCGGCGATGCGCCAGGGCGTGGTCCAGCCCTCGTTGGTGATATTCAGCGGCCCGACGGTGTCGCCCTGCGTCAGCTTCCAGATCACCGGGATGGCCTCTTCCAGATGGGTCATCGAGTTCGGCTCGTCGATGAACCGGGTGTACGAGGCCAGCTTGGCCAGCAGGTTGCGCGGGTGCCGGTGGTTGGAGAAGGGCTGCCGCGCCCGGATGGTCAGGATGCGGTCGGCGTAGGGTTCCAGCACCTGTTCCGCTTCGAGCTTGGTCTCGGTGTACTTGCACAGCGCGGCCAGCGGGCCGGACTCGTCGTAGGCCTTGGCGTTGTCGGGATAGAGGCAGGCCGACGAGAAGTAGACCACGCGGCACCCGGCCTCCAGCCCGGCCTGAACCACATGCAGCGAGCCTTGAACGTTCACCGCACGGGCCTCGTCAAACCGGCGCTCACAGCCGTCGGTGTCGGCCTTGGCCGCGAGATGGAACACCGCGTCGGGCCGCTCGGCGGCCAGCGCCCGGCGAACCGCGTCCAGGTCACGCACGTCGGCGTCCCGGCTGCTCCACGAGGCGACGTGCTCCAGCCGCGCCGAGCGTTGCAGGAAATCCGTGAGCAGCGAGCCGACGTAGCCGGTGCCGCCGGTTACGACGACGCGTTGTATCGGTTGCGATACCATGCCACCGTCTCCCTCAGTCCGTTGTCCAGGGTCCATTCCGGTGCCCAGCCCAGGGCTTCGATTTTCCGGGTATCCACCGCATAGCGGAAGCCGTGTCCTTTGCGGTCTTCGACGAACGCGATCAGCTCCTCGGATTGCCCGCAGGCGTGCAGCAGGCGTCGGGCGACCTCGGTGTTGGGGCGTTGGTTGCAGGCCCCGATGTTGTACGCCTCGCCGAGCACGCCCCGGCGCAGCACCAGATCGATGGCCCGCGCGTTATCCTCCACGTAGAGCCAGTCGCGCTGGTTCTGCCCGGTGCCATACACCGGGATGGGGCGGCCCGCGAGCGCGTGGCGCAGGCAGG